>JBBSRN010000001.1:0-37860 GCA_038242985.1 Propionibacteriales bacterium
CTCGAAGACGGGGTCCTCGCCAGGAAGCACGTGCAGGTACTCGGTCTGCCACGCGTCGACGCTCCAGCCCAGGCCCGCGAACAGGTCGAGGTAGCCCTGCGCGCCCGCCGCACCCCGGGCCGCGTGCAGTCCGGTCGTGAGCTCGCCGAACGGCGGTGCAGAGGAGATCTCGTGCAGCAGTTGGTGACTGGGCGCATCGAAGTTGTGGGGGACCTGCAGCGCGAAGGCACCCCCGGGGCGGACGTGCCCGGCCAGCCGCTCGATCACGGCCAGCTGGTCCGGAACCCACTGGAACAGGGAGTTCGAGGCGATCACGTCGACCGGCCGATCTGGGCTCCACGTCGTGATGTCGGCGCACTCATAGGTCACCCGGTCGTCGGCGTTCTCGGCGACGGCCCGCTCGATCATCTGTGGCGATGAGTCGACGCCATGGATGCTCGCGGACGCAAATCTGGACCGCAGCACCGGCGTCAGCTGGCCCGGGCCACAGCCGAGATCGAGGACGGAATCGGCGGTGACGCCGAGGCGTGAGACGAGGTCGACAAACGGTCGCCCCCGCTCGTCGGCGTAACGCAGGTACTGCTCGGGATCCCACTGGCTCACGTCAGGAGCGGCGCTCGAGCTGGCCTGCCAGGGACATCAACCGCGCATCGTCGCCGGGGCGCGCGATCAGCTGCACCGCGAGCGGCAGTCCTTGGGCATTGGCGCCGGCCGGCATCGAGACCGCCGGCGTGCCGGCGTGGTTCCACTGCGCGGTGTAGGCGTAGTAGGCATTCATGCCGAGCACGAGTCGTAGTCCGCCGATCCCGGCCCAGTGCCCGATCGGCACCGCGGGGCCCGACATCACCGGGGTGATCAGCACGTCGACGCCGAGATCGTCGTGCACCGAGGAGCCGAACTGCCTGCCCTTCTCGGTGGCCCACGCAATGGCTTTGGCGCCGAATGGCGCGCCGAGTCGGGCGATCGCCCGGGTGCGCTTCTCCAGCCGGGTCGGGTCGTCGACGCCGGCGGCGCTGTCGTGGATGCCACCCAGGTACCTGGCGGTCAGCGCCTTGACACCGAGGCCGTACGGGATCTTCACCTGCTTCACGTCATGACCTGCCGCGCGCAGCGACGCGACGGTGCGATCCAGGGCGGCCCGCACGTCCGGATCCAGCTTCGCCGGACGGGTGGCAGCCGATGCGCTCAGCGACCACCCGATGCGCAGCGGCTCGGGGTCACTCCCAGCGGCCTCGGACAACGAGCCGGCGAAGCTGCCGATGGTGTCGTAGAACAGGGCACTGTCAGCGACGCTGGGGGTGACGCAGCCCTGCGTGGACAGTCCGTGCCAGAAGCCGCCACTGGGCATCGGACCGTGCGTCGGCTTGAACCCGACCAGTCCGCAGCAGGCCGCCGGGATGCGGATCGAACCGGCGCCGTCCGACGCGGTGGCGACCCCCACCGCTCCGGCACCCACCAGCGCTGCGGAGCCGCCGGACGATCCGCCCGGCGTGTGATCGAGGTGGTGCGGGTTGCGCGTGATGCCGCGCGCCTCGGTCTCGGTGAATCCGCAGATCGCCAGCTCGGGCAGCGTGGTCTTCGCCACGACCACCATGCCGGCGGTCCGGATCGCCGCGACCAGGTCGGCGTCGGTCGCTGCCGGGGTCGTCGGGGCATTGCTGCCCCAACCGGTCACGTGCCCGGCGATGTCGACATCGTCCTTGACCGCGATGGGCACGCCGAGCAACGGCCCGGCCTCGCCAGCGGCGCGACGTCGGTCAGCCTCGTCGGCGGCGGCCATCGCCTCCTGGTCCAGCACGACCACGGCAGCGTTGAGGCGCGGCTGCTCGGCATGGATGGCGGCCAGCGTGGCAGCTGTCAGATCGTGCGAGGTGATCTCGCCTGCAGCGAGCAGCTCGGACTGACGAGCGGCTCCCAGTGAAGTGATGTCGGTCATGGCGCGACGGTATCCGATCGCAGGCGATCAAGAGTCTCGACGTCAAGAATCTTGATGAACCCGTCGACCACGGATAGCCTCGGGACCATGGATGACGAGGTCGACCGCCTGGTGGAGGCGTGGAAGCGCGAGCGTCCCGATCTGGACGTCGCCCCCATGCAGGTGCTGAGCCGGATCACCCGACTTGCCCTGCACCTGGATCGGGCCCGCCGCGAGGCCTTCGCCGATCACGGCCTGGAGACCTCGGACTTCGACGTCCTGTCGGCACTGCGTCGCTCCGGCGAGCCGTACCAGCTCTCCCCGGGCCAGCTGGTGCAGCAGACGCTCGTCACCAGCGGCACCATGACGCACCGGGTCGACCGGCTGGTGGGCAAGGGGCTCGTCGAGCGCCTTCCCGACCCGGCCGATCGACGTGGCGTGCTGGTGCTGCTGACCCCGACGGGACGCAGCAGCGTCGACGGCGCTTTCACCGCGCTGCTGGCTCGGGAGCGGGATCTGCTGGTCGATCTGGACCAGTCGACGACCGCCCAGGTCGCCGACGCCCTACGCACCCTCTCGCTCCCTTTCGACGCTTCCCAAAATCGTCCAACCTAGACTCACCCAGTGGCCCATCTTCTCGGCGCGGAACAGATCGCGCTCGACTTCCCGACCAAGACCGTCTTCGGCTCGGTCACCATCGGCATCGACGAGGGCGACCGCATCGGCGTCGTCGGCCGCAACGGAGACGGCAAGTCCACGCTCCTGCGCATCTTCGCCGGCCGGCTCGAGCCGGACTCCGGACGCGTCACGATCCGCGGCGGCGTCACCATCGGCATGCTCGACCAGACCGACACGCTCGATCACTCCGGCACGGTCGGCCATGCCATCGTGGGTGATCTCGCTGATCACGAGTGGGCCGGTGACGCGGCGATCCGCGACGTCATCGCCGGACTCGTCGCGGACATCGCGTGGGACGCGACCATCGGCACGCTGTCGGGCGGTCAGCGCCGGCGCGTGGCACTCGCCGCGCTGCTGGTGGGCGATGACGACGTCCTGTTCCTGGACGAGCCCACCAACCACCTCGACGTCGAGGGCATCACCTGGCTCGCCGGGCACCTGCAGAAGCGCTGGTCGGCCAATGCCGGCGGGTTGCTGGTCGTGACCCACGACCGTTGGTTCCTCGACGAGGTCTGCAACGCCACCTGGGAGGTGCACGACGGCATCGTCGAGCCGTTCGAGGGTGGCTACGCCGCCTACATCCTGCAACGGGTCGAGCGCGATCGGCACTCCTCGGCGACGGAGTCGAAGCGGCAGAATCTCATGCGCAAGGAGCTGGCGTGGCTGCGGCGCGGCGCGCCGGCCCGCACGTCCAAGCCCAAGTTCCGCATCGATGCCGCCAATGCCCTGATCGAGAACGAGCCGCCGGCCCGCGATCCGATCGTGCTGCAGCAGATGGCCACGTCACGCCTCGGCAAGGACGTCGTCGACATCCTCGACGTGAGCGTCTCGTACGACCACCAGGTGCTCGACCACGTCGAGTGGCGCATCGGACCCGGCGAGCGCACCGGGATCCTCGGCGCCAACGGGTCGGGCAAGTCCACGCTGCTCGGCCTGGTCACCGGTGCCGTGCAGCCGACGAGCGGACGGGTGAAGAAGGGCAAGACGGTCAAGGTCGTCACGCTCACCCAGGAGCTCGACGAGCTGAAGGACGTCGGTGCCGACCGGGTCAGCGACGTCGTCGGACGCCAGCGCACCGCCTACGTGTCCGGTGGCAAGGAGATGACCCCCAGCCAGCTGCTGGAACGGCTCGGCTTCTCCAGCGCGCAGATGTCCACCCCTGTGCGCGATCTCTCCGGTGGCCAGAAGAGGCGCCTGCAGCTGTTGCTGATCCTGCTCGACGAGCCCAACGTGCTGGTGCTCGACGAGCCGACCAACGATCTCGACACCGACATGCTGGCCGCGATGGAGGACCTGCTGGACTCGTGGCCCGGCACGCTCCTGGTCGTCTCGCACGATCGCTACCTGCTCGAGCGGATCACCGACCAGCAGTACGCGATCCTGGACGGAAAGCTGCGTCACCTGCCCGGCGGGGTGGACCAGTACCTGCAGCTGCGCCGCGATGCGGATCGGGCGTCCCTCTCCGGAAGCCCGTCCGGAGCCGAGTCCGCAGGCTCAGGCGGGCTGAGCGGCGCCGAGCGGCATGCCGCCCGCAAGGACCTGGGCTCGACGGAACGGCGCCTGGCGACGGTGCTCAAGCGCATCGCGGCGCTCCAGTCCGAGCTGGCTACACACGATCCCAGCGACCACGCCGGCCTCACCCGGCTCGGCGAGCAGGTCAGCGCGGCCGAGACCCAGCAGACCGGCATCGAGGAGCGTTGGCTGGAGCTGTCCGAGCTGTTGGGCTGAGTCAGCCCACGAGGCGGGCGCCGGGCACGGGTCCACGCGACTGGATGACGTCGGCGCACCCGGAGACGCTGGACAGGGCGATCGAGATGTCCAGCCCGTGCTGCTCGTCCTCGGCCAGGAAGATGGCCGTGGGTCCCGAACCGGACAGGAGGGCTCCGAGCGCTCCTGCCTCCAGACCGATCTCGAGGGTGTCGGTCAGCTCGGGCCGCAGCGACAGCGCCGCATCGGTGAGGTCGTTGGACAGCTGGTCGCCCAGGGCCTCGGCGTCGCCGGCGCGCAGTGCTGCCATCAACGCATCGGGCACCTCGGGCTCATCGATCAGCTGACCCTCGGTCAGCCGGTCGAACTCGGCGTAGACCGCTGCGGTCGACAATCCGTGCGATGCCGTGGCGAACACCCAGTGGTACCCGCCGCGCGCGAGCACCGGGCTCACGGTCTCACCGCGCCCACCGCCGAGCGCGGTGCCGCCATGCAGCAGGAAGGGCACGTCACTGCCGAGCCGCGCGGCGATCGGGTCGAGATCGGCCTTCGACAATCCCGTCCCCCACACCTCGTTGCAGGCCACGAGGGCCGCCGCCGCATCCGCCGATCCACCGGCCATGCCGCCGGCCACGGGGATGATCTTGCGTATCGCCAGATCGATGCCGTCGGTGACGCCGGTGGCCTCCTGCAGGGCGCGCGCCGCCCGCACCGCGAGATTGTCGGCATTCTCTGGCACCAGGACCGATTCGGCGCGGGAATCCATCTCAGCATGCACCGTCACCGTGATCTCGGCGTCGTCACGCGACGTCGCGCGCACCTCGTCGTGCAGGTCGACCGCCTGGTAGACCGTGGCCAGCGGGTGGTAGCCGTCCGGGCGAACCGGTCCCACGCCCAGACACAGATTGATCTTCGCGGGCACCCGGACCGTCGCTGATGTCACCCCTCCAACCTAGGCGAACTGGCAGGCCAGGCGCACGAAGTCGTCCAGACCGAGCTGCTCGCCCCTGGCCTGCGGTGAGATCCCTGCGGCCACGAGCGCGGACTCCGCGTCTGCCGGTGAGCCGGCGAGGCCGGCCAGGGCTGCGCGCAGGGTCTTGCGGCGCTGCGCGAAGGCTGCGTCGACGACCCGGAACGTCCGCCGCCGCACGGTGTCGTCGCCGGGAGGGTCGTGCCGCGTCCAGGCGACGAGGGCCGAGTCGACGTTCGGCGCCGGCCAGAAGACGTTGCGACCGATGGACCCGGCCAGCCTGAGCTCGCCGTACCAGGCGGCCTTCACGCTGGGCACTCCGTACGTGCGCGATCCCGGCCCCGCGGCGAGCCGGGCCGCCACCTCCGACTGCACCATGACCAGACCGGTCGAGATGGTGCCGAAGTGCTCCAGGAAGTGCAGCAGCACCGGCACCGACACGTTGTACGGCAAGTTGGCGACCAGGGCCGTGGGCGCCGGGCCGGGCAGCGCCGTCACCTTCATGGCATCGGCGACGATCAGCTCGAAGCTGCGGTCCGGCGCGTGGGTCGCGATCGTGGCCGGCAGCTGGGCGGAGAGCACCTCGTCGATCTCGATCGCCGTCACGTGCGCGGCGACGTCGAGCAGACCGAGCGTGAGCGAACCGAGCCCGGGCCCGATCTCCACGACGACGTCGTCAGGGCCGATGGCCGAGGTGCGCACGATGCGCCGCACCGTGTTGGCGTCGATGACGAAGTTCTGTCCGCGCTGCTTGGTCGGACGGATGCCGCACGCCGCGGCCAGCGCTCGGACGTCCGTGGGTCCGAGCAGCCGAACTGGCGTCAGTTGAACCTCGCGCCGGCGCAGCCCCACTGACCCCAGCCGGAACGCGCCTGCAGGATCTTGGCGTACTTGATCTGCACCTCGCGGCTGTTCTGGTGCGGGAGTCCGGGCCCACCGACGCTCTTCCACGTCGCGGCGCTGAACTGCAGGCCGCCGTAGTAGCCGTTGCCGGTGTTGATGCTCCAGTTGCCACCGGACTCGCACTGGGCGATCTTGTCCCAGGCGCTGTTGCCGCCCACCGACGCGGCCGACTCCGGCTTGGCCTCCGGCTCGGGCTTCGGCGGTGCAGCCTTGGTGCCCACCGACTCGATCCGCGTGGTCGGCTCGCTGACCACCTCGGTGCTGAGCACCGTGCGGTCGCGCAGCTTGCCGTCGGCGTAGACCAGCTCGACCTTCTCGCGATTCTCGCCCTTCGCGCCGGCCTCCACGACCTCGACGTCGCCCTTGGGCGCCTCGGCGTCCTTCTTGACCTCGGTCCGGAACTTCACCGGGATGGTCTCGGTCGCGGTCTTGGTCTTGATCCGCACGACGCGGATCTCCTGACCCGGCTCGACGTAGGAGAAGATGCTGGGCTCGATCTCGTCGTCGCTGCCCAGGGCGACACCGGCCTGCTCGAGTGCACGGGCCACGGTCGGCACGGTCGTGTCGAGATCATGCTTCTCACCGTCGGCGACGACGGTCAGCTTCTTGCTGGTGCTGACGACCAGCGTGTTGTCCGAGCGGGACAGCTTGGCGTCCGGCTCCTCGGACACGAAGGCGGTCTGCGGGACGTCGATCCCCATGTCGTCGATCGCACCGCTGACGGTCTTCTCGTAGACGGTGTGCTCGCTGAGCTTGCCATCGACCGACAGGGTCATCGGCTTGGCGTACTTGATCTCGATGTCGTCGCCATCGGACAGCTGATGTCCGGTGCCGAGGCTCATCTTGTCCGCCGGTCGAACGGTGACGTCGCGCGCCTTCAGGACCTCTGCGACCGAGTTGCCGAAGGTCCGGATGGTGTGGCTCTGACCTTCGACCGTCAGCGTCACCGAGTTGCTCATCGCGCCGTAGGCCGCAGTACCGCCGGCGACGAGCATGACGATGGCGATGTTGAGGGCGATGATCGGGAGGGACCTACGGATTCTGACGGGGCTCACACACATCCTGAGGGGTCGGGAACGCAGCAGCGTTCCACGATAGCCGGGCTCACCGTGACGTCAAGTCCGTTGCGCCCACGCACCCCCGAAGGCGCGATCGGTGTTGGCGTCGATAGCCCGGCACACATCGGCCACGTCCAGCCGCAGGATCTCGCTCATGAAACGGACCGTGAGCGGGATCAGGAACGAGGCGTTGGGACGGCCGCGGTGCGGGGCGGGTGTGAGGAAGGGCGCATCGGTCTCGACCAGGATCCGGTCGACGGGGGTCACCCGGAGCGCTGCCCGCAGGTTCTCGGCGTTCTTGAACGTGACGGTGCCGGCGAACGACAAGAACGCACCACGCTCGACGCACTGGCGCGCGAAGTCCGCGTCCCCGGAGAAGCAGTGCATCACCGTGCGGTCGGGCACACCTTCGTCGTCGAGCACCGCCAGCACGTCGTCGTGGGCGTCCCGGTCGTGGATGACCAGGGTGCGGTCGTGCCGCCGCGCCATGCCGATGTGCGCGCGAAAGGAGTCGTGCTGCGGGGCGCGGCCCTCCGGACCGGTGCGGAAGTAGTCGAGCCCGGTCTCACCGACCGCTCGCACGAGCGGGTCGGCGGCCAGACGGTCGATCTCGGCCAGGGCATCGTCGAGCTGGCCGGCTGCGGCCAGTCGTGGTGCCTCGTTGGGGTGCAGCGCGACCGCTGCGACCACCGAGGGCTGCTCACGCGCGGTGTCGACGGCCCACTGCGACCCCGCCAGGTCGCAGCCCACCTGCACCACCCGCGTGACACCGACGGCCGCCGCCCGATCGAGTGCCTCGTCGACGTCGAGCAGCGCGGCCGGCTGACCCTTCTGTGCGCGAATCGGGTGGTCGAGGTGGCAGTGGTTGTCGACCACCGGAGACGGCAGCGGTTCGGGCGCCTCGGGCCAGCCCTCGGTCAGGCTCACTCGCCTGCGTCGATGCGGGGGAAGAGCGACGCCGACTTGGTGATGGGCGTCCCGGCGGGCAGCTGGCCCCAGGTTGCTGCTGCGCCGATGCGCTGATCGGCGAGCGGACCGAGGGCCTCACCGGCGCCGAGCGACTGCCACAGGATCTCGGTCGACTTCGGCATCACCGGGGCGAGCACGATCGCCAGGACGCGCAGGCCCTCGGCCGCCGTGGCGAGGATGGTGCCGGTGCGATCGAGATCGGTCTTGGCGACCTTCCACGGGGCCTGCTCGGCGAGATAGCCGTTGAGAGCGTCGACGATGCGCCAGATGGCGGCCAGCGCGTCGTGCGGGGCCAGCGCCTCGATGGCCGCATCGGCGTCGGCGACTGCCTGCGCGGTGAGATCGACGATGACCTGCTCGGCGTCCGTGGCGTGGCCCGCCGATGGCAACCTGCCGTCGAAGTACTTGCCGATCATGGCCGCCACCCGGGAGGCGAGGTTGCCCAGCCCGTTGGCCAGGTCGGCGTGGTAGCGGGCGTGCATGTCCTCGTACGAGATCGACCCGTCGCTGCCGAAGGTGAGCGCGCGGGCGAAGTAGTAGCGATACGCGTCGGAGCCGAACACCGAGACGAGCTCGTCGGGTCGGATGCCGTTGGCCTTGCTCTTGGACATCTTCTGTCCCCCGACCAGCAGCCACCCGTGGGCGAACACCCGGTGCGGCACCGGCTGACCGGCGGCCATCAGCATGGCGGGCCAGATGACCGCATGGAAGCGCGCGATGTCCTTGCCGACCAGGTGCACCGCCGGCCAGGTGTCGTCGAACCGTTCGGGGTCGGTGCCGTAGCCGATGGCGGTGACGTAGTTGAGCAGCGCCTCGATCCACACGTACATCACGTGGTCTGAGTCCCACGGCACCTCGATGCCCCAGTCGAACGTGGACCGCGAGATCGACAGGTCGTGCAGTCCGCGCGACACGAACGACACGATCTCGTTGCGGGCCGACTCGGGCTGGATGAACTCCGGATGCTGCTCGTAGAGGTCGAGCAGCCGCTGCTGGTAGTCCGACAGCCGGAAGAAGTAGTTCTCCTCGGTGACCCGCTCCACCCGGCTTCCGTCGAGGGTCGAGATCATGGCGCCTGCGTCATCGCCCTCGCCGGGCGTGACGTCGTCCTCGCTGACGAACTCCTCCGAGCCGACGCTGTACCAGCCGGTGAACCCGCCCTTGTAGACCGCGTCGCGCTCGTAGAGGTCCTCCCAGAAGGCCTGCGATCCGTCCAGGTGGCGCTGCTCGGTGGTGCGCAGGAAGTCGTCGTTGGCGATGTCCAGCGTCTGCAGCAACGGCTTCCACTCATCGCGGACCAGCCGGTCCACCCAGTCCTGCGGGCTGACGCCGTTCTCCTCGGCCTTGCGCAACACCTTCTGACCGTGCTCGTCGGTGCCGGTGAGGTACCAGACGCGCTCGCCGCGCTGGCGGTGCCAGCGGGTCAGGATGTCGCCCATGACGGTGGTGTATCCGTGTCCAATGTGCGGGGCGTCGTTGACGTAGTAGATCGGTGTCGTCAGGTAGAACGTCTCGTCAGGCACGTGGACCAGTCTAGTGAGCCGCGTCGAAGACCAGCTTGCGGCGGGCGCCTGTGCGCGCGGCGACCTCGGCCACCGCGTCCTTGCGGCTCACGCCGGTGCCCTGCACCTCATCGACGAGGGCGCGCAGCTCATCGTTCGTCCACACGCGCGGCTCGACCGAAGCGCCCTCGATCACCAGGGTGACCTCGCCGCGCACCCCGTGCTCCTGCTCGGGGACCCACGCCACCAGCTCGTCCAGCGTGCCGCGCACGACCTCCTCGTGGGTCTTGGTCAGCTCGCGGCACAGAGCCGCCCGCCGGCCGCCTCCCAGGGCCGCGGCGAGCGCGACCAGGGTGGCCCCCGTGCGGTGCGGGGACTCGAAGAACACCATCGTGCGTGGTTCGCCGGCCAACGCGCCGAAGACGCGGGCCCGCTCACCGGCCTTGCGCGGTGCGAATCCTTCGAAGCAGAACCGGTCGACCGGCAGGCCGGACACCGCCAGTGCCGTCAGCACCGCGGACGGACCGGGCACCGCGGTGACGTCGAGGCCCGCCTCGACCGCCGCCGCGACGAGCCGGTAGCCCGGGTCCGAGACGCTGGGCATGCCGGCGTCGGTGACCAGCAGGACGGTGCTCCCGGCCGCCAGGTGTGCGAGGAGATCAGGCGTGCGGCGCTCCTCGTTGCCCTCGAAGTACGAGATGACCCGGCCGGTGATCGTGACCCCGAGGTCGCCGGCGAGGCGGTGCAGCCGCCTGGTGTCCTCGGCTGCCACGACGTCGGCGCTGCCGAGCAGCTCGCGCAACCGCGGGCTCGCGTCGTCGGACCGCCCGATCGGGGTCGCCGCCAGGATCAACACTCCCCCATCGTCGCAGGCCCGACCCTCTCCAGTCCCCTCGTGGGTGATACTTGCCGATGAGGGACCACCGATGAAGGAGTGATGCCGTGCTCGCGACGTCGGCTCCTCGCGGTGCGCTGCTGACCGCGAGCCACCTCGGCCCCACGGTCGCGGTGACCTCGGTCGCGGCGCTGCTCAGCATCGCCGTCGGGCTCGACGCGTGGCGCTCGGTGCTGCTGGTCGCCTCCGTGCTCGCCGGCCAGCTGAGCATCGGGTGGGGCAACGACCTCCTCGACCTCGATCGGGACCGGCGCTCCGGTCGGACCGACAAGCCGCTGGCGACGGGCGAGCTGCCGCTTCGACTGGTCCAGATCGCCGCGGCAACTGCCCTCGCGCTTGCCGCGCTGCTTCCGTTGCCTCTAGGTCTCGGCCCGCAGACCGCCGCGCTCTGGCTGGTCGTCGCGGGTGGTCAGGCCTACAACCTCGGCCTGAAGCGGACGCGGTGGTCCTGGTTGCCGTACGCCGTCGCCTTCGGCTCCCTGGCCGCCGCGCCGGGTCTGACCGCCGGCGTCGACATCGCCTGGTGGGTCCCGGTCACCGGATCCCTGCTCGGCGTCGGCGCACACCTGGCCAACGTCCTGCCGGACCTGGACGACGACGCCCGCACCGGGGTGTCGGGGTTCCCGCACCGGCTGGCCGACCGGTTCGGTGTACACGCCGTGTCGGTGTCCGCCGTCGCCTTGTTCGTCATCGCGTCCGCCGTCCTGCTCATCGCCCTGCCGTTCGGACCATGGGTCGCGGTGGCCGGGCTCGTCGTGGCCGCTCTCGCTGCGGTGGCGCTGTGCACCGACGGTCGGCGGCCGTTCCAGGCCGCCATCGCGATCGCCCTCGTCGATGTCGTGGCGTTGGTGCTCGCGGTGTGAGTGACATGACTTCCCGCCTCGAGCACTGGGACCTCATCGTCGTCGGCGCAGGTCCGGCCGGGGCCTGCACCGCACTGGGAGCATTGCGGGCCGACCCGTCACTGCGGGTGCTCATGGTGGATCGCGAGGACTTCCCGCGCGACAAGTCCTGCGGTGACGGCATCGCGCCACACGTCTTCGACGCGCTCGCCGAGGTGGGCGTCGAGGGCGTCGCCGACGGGTGGGAACCGCTGCACCGGCTCGACCTGCAGCACGGCGAACGCCACGTCGAGGGACGGCTGGCACGCCCGGTCTGGGTCATCCCCCGGGCCGTGTTCGACGCCAGGCTCGTCGCGCACGCCGTGGCCGCCGGCGCGACGTTGCGGCGGCACCGGGTGCGCTCCATCGACGTCGACGCAGGCGGCGTGACCGTGGACGAGGTGCTGCGGACCCGGATGCTGGTGGGTGCCGACGGCGCCTACTCCGTCGTCCGTGGTCTGGTCGGCCGTCCTCCAGGAACGAGACGTGCGGTGGCCATTCGCGGCTACTCCCCCACCCCGCCGGAGCGCGCGGGCCTGCAGTCGATCATCTACGGCGACCGGCGCCGCCCGTCGTACGCCTGGTCGTTCGATCGCGGCGACGGCCTGGCCAACGTGGGGTACGGCGAATTCACCGTCGATCCCGCCGATCGGCCCACCCGGGCCTCGATGCTGGCCGAGCTCGAACGACTGATCCCCGGCAGCGCCGAGGGCGGCACGGCCTGGAAGGCCCACCATCTGCCCCTGTCCGGGTGGCGACCCGAGGCGTCCACGGGCCGGGTGCTCCTGGTCGGCGACGCCGCGCACCTGGTGAATCCGATGACCGGCGAGGGCATCTTCTACGCGGTCGCCACCGGTCTGGCCGCGGGCCGTGCCGCCGCCGAGGGCGGCGCACATGACGCCGGAGCATCATACGATCGGGCCGTCCGCCGCCTGCTCGGCACCCACCTGCACCACACCTGGGCCGCAGCCCGGCTCAGCCGGTCACCGGCAGTGCTCGACGCCGCGATCGATGCCGCCCAGCGCAGCCAGGCGTCCTTCGACGCGCTCGTCGAGCTCGGCCTCGGCGACGGCCGCATCACCCCACGACTCGGCGCCGGGCTTGCTCGTGGCCTGCTCGCGGCCCGCAACCCCGGGTGAGGGGCGCCCACTACGCTGGGCGCGTGCGGGTGGGCCAGCAGACATGGGGATGGATCGGGCCCATCGCGATCGCGCTGCTCGCCTTCGGGCTGCGGGTCTGGCACGTGGCGCAGCCGCGGATCCTGATGTTCGACGAGACCTACTACGCGAAGGATGCGTGGTCGCTGCTGCAGCACGGGTACGTGCGGGACTTCACCGCGCAGGCCAACGGCCGGATCGAGCGCGGCGACCTGACCGACCTGATGACCGGCGACCCGTCGTGGGTGGTGCACCCCGAGGGCGGCCGGGCGCTGATCGCGATCGGTGAGCACCTGTTCGGCCTCGACGCGTTCGGATGGCGCATCTCGGCGGTCGTCTTCGGATCGCTGACCGTGCTGCTGGTCGCTCGGCTCGTGCGCCGCCTGACCGGCTCGACCGTGGCCGGCTGCTTCGCCGGGTTGCTGCTGGCCTTCGACGGCGCCCACTTCGTCTTGTCGAGGGTGGCCCTGCTCGACGTGTTCCTGGCCTTCTGGATCGTGGCAGCGGTCGTCTGCCTGGTGGCCGATCACGACCAGGCGATGGCGCGCGATCGCCTCCGCGGCTGGTACCGCCCGTGGCAGCTGGCTGCCGGCGTCTGCTTCGGCATGGCCTGCGCGACCAAGTGGAGCGGGGTGTACTCGCTGGCCGCGTTCGGGCTCCTGGTGGTGATCTGGGAGGTCGTGGCCCGCCGGGAACGATGGACCGCGCTGCTGCGCACCGGCATCCCCGCCTTCGTGTCGATCGTCGTCGTGGCGGGCCTCGTGTATCTGGTGACCTGGACCGGATGGCTGATCCACCACGAGGCCTTCGAGGCCCGATTCGGCTACGGCTACGGCACGTACTCCGCACCGTGGGGTGCCTACCTGGACCGGCCACCGTCCGGATTCCTCGGGGAGACGCGCGACGCGCTGCGATCGCTCTGGCACTTCCACGTCATGACGTACGACTTCCACACCCGCGGCCTCGACTCAGCCAGCCACCCGTACCAGTCCAATCCGCTCGGCTGGCTCGTGCTCGACCGACCGGTGGGGGTCGACGCGCAGAACGACCTGCCGGCCGCGTCGTGCGGAGCGGCGTCGAGCTCCAGCTGCATCCGCGTCGTGACGATCCTGGGCAATCCCGCCGTGTGGTGGGCTGGCGCCCTGGCCGGCCTCGGGTCAGTGGTGGCCTGGATCGTCACCCGGCAGGGCCGCTGGGCCGTCCCGGTCGTCGGCGTGCTGTCCGGGTGGCTGCCGTGGTTCCTCAACGACGACCGCCCGATCTTCTCCTTCTACGCCATCACCGTGCTGCCGTTCATGATCGCGGCCACCGCGATGCTGGCCGATCTCGCCTACCGATCGGTCGCCACCGTCCGCGGCCGCTACGTGGTGCTGGTGCTCGCAGGTGCGCTCGTCGTGGCCGCGATCGGGCTCTTCTGCTACTTCTACCCCGTCCTCACCGACCAGCTGGTGCCCTACGACACCTGGTACAGCCGGATGTGGTCACCGCGGTGGATCTGAGGCCGTGGCACCGCGCAGGGTGAGGCCGAAGATCCAGGCGATGTCGTCGGCGGCCTGCGCCGGCGGCTTCGACGGCCTGGTCATCGCCGACAGCACCAGCCGGATCACGGCCTCGACGCAGATCGCGAGCTCACCGGCATCCAGACCGGTCGGGGCGTAGAGCTCGTCGATCGCCGCGTGGACCGTGACCGTGGCGGTCTCGACGATCTCGGCGGACTCCGTGGTGAGGATCGTCAGGAAGTCCACGTCGCCCCCGGTGCCGGAGACGCTGCGCACCAGGACGCTGTCCTGTCCGAGCAGGAGCGCGCCCTCGCACGCCCCGCGGATGCCGGCGACGACGTCGTCGACCGCTGCCATCTGTTCGCGCACGACCGCGAGGAACCGGGCCAGCTCGCGCAGCGCCAGCTGCTCGGCCAGCCCGTGCTTGGTGCCGAACTCGTTGTAGACCGTCTGGCGGCTGACACCCGCCGCCTCGGCGACCCGCCCCATGCGCACCGACGACCATCCGTCGGACTCGATCAGTGCGTGCGCCGACTCCAGCAACCGTTCGCGCACGCTGGCCGGTGTACTGATGATCAGGACTCGATCATCGTGAAGTCGACCTGTTCGCGGACCCCGCAGTCTGGACACGTCCAGTCCGCGTCGATGTCAGCGAACGCGGTTCCGGCGGACCAGCCCTCCCGGGGATTCCCCGCCGCCTCGTCGTACACGTACTCGCAGTTGGGGCAGATGAACCGGCTCACGCGGCCACCTGCGCGCCGTGCCGACGCTGGTACGTGGCGGCCACCCGAGGATGCAGGTTGGTGCCCGTCAGGTCACCGTCGTAGTGGTCGAGCACCCGCTGGTCCATGACCGCGCGCCAGATCGAGGGCACCAGGGCGAGGACGATCATGCCGGCGTAGCCGGTCGGCAGGACCGGCGCGTCCTTGGAGTCACGCAGGGCCTGGTAGCGCCGGGTCGGATTCGCATGGTGGTCGCTGTGCCGCTGCAGGTGGTACAGCAGCACGTTGGTGCCGATGTTGTTGGAGTTCCAGCTGTGGCTGGGATTCACCCGCTCCGGTCGGCCCGACTCCAGCACCCGGCGCTTCATGCCGTAGTGCTCCAGATAGTTGACCGTCTCCAGCAGCCAGATGCCGACAGCAGCCTGGAGCAGCAGGAACGGCAGGATCTGCCAACCGAACGCGATCATCAGCGCGCCCCACAGCAGGACGGAGAACGACCAGGCGTTGAACAGGTCGTTCCGGACGGACCAGTGCGACTTCTGCTGACGATCGAAGCGCTTCTTCTCCAGCGCCCAGGCACTGCGCAGGCTTCCACTCACGGTGCGTGGCAGGAATTCCCACAAGGTCTCGCCGAGCCGGCTGCTGGCCGGGTCGGCGGGCGTGGCGACCCGCGCGTGGTGGCCCCGGTTGTGCTCGATGTAGAAGTGCCCGTAGAACGTCTGGGCGAGGGCGACGCGGGCGAACCAGCGCTCGTGCTCGACCTTCTTGTGACCGAGCTCGTGGGCGGTGTTGATGCCGATGCCGGCCACGATGCCGACGCTGGCCGCCAGGCCGATCTTGTCCACCAGCGCCAGCGGGCCGTCGATGCCCGGCAGCGTGCCGCCGCCGAACAGGTGGGCGGCCCACGCGAGTCCGGCGATCTGCAGCGGGATGAAGGCGTAGGTGATCCAGCGGTAGTAGCGATCCCCCTCCAGCGACTCGATCAGCTCATCGGGCGGGTTGTTCGGGTCGAGCCCGGCGACCAGGTCGACGGCGGGGACGAGGACGAACAGGAAGAACGGGCCGAACCACCACGAGAGCCCCGACCCGGTCCACGCGTACAGGCCCCACGTGGCGAGCGGGATCAGCGGGATGATCGACCCGATCAGCCACAGGTACCGCTTCGAGTCCCGCCACTGGACCAGCTGTCCGTCCACCTCTGCCTGGATCGCCATGTGAACCACCTCTCTTTACAGAAAGGTACAAACTGTAAAGCGGACTGTCAAGAGTGACGAGCTCAGAGCGACTTGCTGAGTCCGAGCACGGCCGGGGTCAGCAAGATGATGAACAGCACCGGCAGCAGGCAGGTCATCATGGGGAACATCAGCTTCAGCGGCACGGTCTGGGCCTTCGCAGCGGCCCGCTGGCGACGCTTGTCACGCATCTCGTCGCCCAGCAGCCGGACCACCTGGGAGATCGGCACACCGAACTCCTCGGCCTGGACCAGGCTCCGCATCAGCTGGCTCAGGTCGTCGATGTCGTTGCGCTCGGCCAGGGCCAGGTAGGCCTCGCGGCGCGGCATGCCGACTGCCATGTCCTGCACCGTGCGCATGATCTGGGGCCCCAAGGGGCCGCGGTGCGTGGCTCCCACCCGCGCGAAGGCGGCCTCGAAGCTCATCCCGGCGTCGATGGCGATCGTCAGCTGGTCCAGCACGTCCGGCAGGCTGGCCACCATCGCGGCCTTCTGCTCGGTGGCTCGCGACGAGCAGTAGATGTCGGGGTACCGATAGGCCACCACGATGCCGATCAGCAGCGCGATCCAGATCATGGGACTGCTCGATCCGCTGGCCACCGACAGCCCCAGCAACGCCACCAGCAGGGGCGCGAACACCTTGATCTTCAGCTGCGTCCGCACCGCACCCACCGACTTGCCTGCGACCGCGAGGTTGCGTTCCATCGTGGTCAGCGACTTGGCGCTGGCCACGCCGCGCCAGAGGCCCAGCGACGCCTGTTCCCCGCTCAGGCCACCCGCCCCGTCGGATCCCGCTCCGGGCCGCTGGGACCCGGCGATGCGCCGACTCGCGTCGATCCGGCCGGCCGGCACCAGCTCGAAGGCTCGCGCCAGCGCGAACAGCGCTGCCGGAAGCAGGACCAACGCGAGGACGAGGTACATGGCGGGAGACATCAGATCTTCACGTTCGTGACGGCCCGCATCCAGAGGAGGCCGACCAGGTACAGGACGGCCGACACACCCAGGGCGATGTGTCCCGCGTTCGTGCGCAGGAGCAGTCCGATCGAGGCCGGATTGATCAGGCCCTGCGAGACCACGACGAGCACGGGCAGAACCATCAGGATCTTGGCCGATCCCCGTCCCTCCGCCGACAGGGTGTGCACCTCGCGCTGGAGGGCGTTGCGCTCACGGATCGTGTCGCCGACGCGTTCGAGCACCTCGTTGAGGTTGCCGCCGGTCTCGCGCTGCATCGCGATGGCTTCGGCCACCCAGTGGAAGTCCTCGTTCTGCATCCGGTCGGCCGACGTGTGCATCGCGTCGACCAGGTCCCGCCCGATCCGGTTCTCGTTGATGAGCCGGCTGAC
This sequence comes from Propionibacteriales bacterium, assembly GCA_038242985.1. Classification (GTDB taxonomy): domain Bacteria; phylum Actinomycetota; class Actinomycetes; order Propionibacteriales; family Nocardioidaceae; genus Aeromicrobium. The sequence goes on from JBBSRN010000001.1 coordinate 17,431, forward strand.
CTCCTCGGCCGTCGGCGACAGCGACTCGCGGGCCGTGGTGTCGAGGGCTCGCGGCAGGCTGTGCCCGGCGCGTAGCGCCGAGGCGAGCAGGTGCAGGGTCGAGTCGAGCTGTTCGGCGAAGGCGGCCCGGCGCTTCGCGGCCCGGCTCCCCAGCACGATCTTGGCGACCACCGGCACGAACAGGGCGGCCAGCAGACCGAACGCCAGGCTGCCGGTCAGCGTCACGGCGAGGATGAGCACTGCCAGCGTCAGCGCGGCGACCGTCACCAGGAACGTCCCGGCCGTGGTCGAGATGCCGGCCATCTCGAGCGCGACGGCGCTGACCGGCGACCAGGAACGACCGCGCAACGCCCGGTCGACCCAGCCCGACAGGTGGGTGCCGACCTGGCCCAGTCCGCTCTGCGCACCACCGGTGCCTCGCCGCTCCTGCGGCACCCGCACCAGGGTCGGCTGCACGAGCACGTACATCGCGACGCCGAAGCCGGCGAGCAGGCTCAGGACGCCGAGTCCGAGCATCACGGTCGATCGCCGCCGACCCGCGCCATGAACTTCTGCTGGTCGAAGGGAAGCCCCATCTGCTCGAACTTCTCCAGGAACCGGGGACGCACGCCGGTGAACGTCGGCACGCCCTTCATGCGGCCGCTCGCGTCGAGCCCGGCGGCGTGGTCGAACAAGAAGACGTCCTGGAGCACGACGTTCTCACCCTCCATGCCGAGCACCTCGGTCACGTAGGTGATCCGTCGGGTGCCGTCCCGCATGCGGGACAGCTGCACGACGAGGTCGACCGCCGACGCGATCTGCTCACGCACAGCGCGCAGCGGCAGGTCCATGCCGGCCATCAGCACCAAGGTCTCCAGCCGCGAGACCGTGTCGCGCGGGGAGTTGGCGTGCACCGTGGACAACGACCCGTCGTGGCCGGTGTTCATGGCCTGCAGCATGTCGAGGGACTCCCCGCCGCGGACCTCGCCGACCACGATGCGATCGGGCCGCATGCGCAACGAGTTGCGCACCAGGTCGCGGATCGTGATCTCGCCCTTCCCCTCGATGTTGGGCGGCCTGCTCTCCAGCGTGACCACGTGGTCCTGCATCAGCTTGAGCTCGACGGCATCCTCGATCGTGACGATGCGCTCGGTGGAGGGGATGAAGGAGGACAGCACGTTCAGCAGGGTGGTCTTGCCGGTGCCGGTGCCGCCGGAGACCAGGATGTTGAGCCGGGCCTCCACGCACGCGTTCAGGAACTCCGCCAACGGCTCGGTCATGGTGCCCATGCGCACCAGGTCGGACACCCGGAGCGGGGTCTCGGAGAACTTGCGGATCGTCAGCGACGAGCCGTGCACCGCCAGCGGCGGGACGACGGCGTTGACGCGTGAACCGTCCTGCAGTCTCGCGTCGACCATCGGTGACGACTCGTCGATGCGGCGGCCGACCTTGGAGACGATGCGCTCGATGACGCGGCGCAGCTGCACCTCGGAGGTGAAGCGCATCCCAGAATCGATCAACCGGCCGCCGCGCTCGACGTAGATGTGGTCGGGACCGTTGACCATGATCTCGCTGACCGTGGAGTCGTCGAGCAGCCGTTGCAACGGACCCAGGCCGAGCGCGTCGTCCTCGATGTCGCGGATGAGGTTGCGACGCTCCTCACCGGTCAGCAGCACCTGCTCGGCGGCGATGATGTCGGACAGCTCGTCGCGGACGACCACCTTGAGCTGGTCGTCGGTGATCGACGCGTCGGTCAGGCGCGAGCCCACCCGATCCAGCAACCTCGTGATGGCGTCGGACTTGAGCTGCACCAGAGCAGCGCCCTGCCCGCCCACCTCGCCACCGGCTCTGTCGTCGACCGGTCGACGCGGCCGCGTCTTCGGCGCGGCCGGTTGCCGGGCCGACTCGAGCCGCTCGCTGAGATTCACGACGGCTCCTCGTCCTCGCGCAGGACCGCTGCCACGATGGCGCGCAGGCCCTTGGCGGCTGCCCCGCCCTGCTTGGCCTTGGTCAGCAGCGGCACCCCGCGATTCGTGGCGAGCAGCACGTCGGACGATCTCGGCACGACGGACTCGACCGGCAGACCCACGACCGCCGAGACGTCGGCCGGCCGCATGCCGGACTGCCGATCGGCCAGGTTGACGACCAGGTGCTGGCGGCCAGGCATGACGCCGACCGTCGCGAGCAGCTCGATCTCCTTGCGCATGTTGCGCACGCCGGCGACGTCCAGGCTCGAGACGAACACGGCGTCGGTGGCCTCCTCGAGCGCGGCGAGGGTGTGCTCGTCCAGCCCGGAACCGGTGTCGACGACGACGTAACGGAACTCGGTGGCCAGCACCTGCAGCAGCTGGTGCACCTGGTCGCTGTCGACCGCGTCGGCCGCAGCCGGTGAGTCCGGAGCAGCGACGACCCACAGCCCGCTGGCGTGAGCGGTGAGGAAGGTCTTCAGCAGCATCGTGTCCAGACCGCCACGGCTGGCGAACACGTCGCCGATCGAGTGGTCCGGCGACAGGTCGAGCAGCGTGGCGACGTCACCGAAGCGCAGGTCCAGGTCCACCAGCACCACCTGCGACGGCGCCACCCGGGCCAGGTCGATGGCGATGTTCACTGCCACCGTCGACTTGCCGACTCCTCCCTTGGGCGAGGCGATCACCACGGTCCGACCGTCCGATCGCCGCTCACCACTCACCGCTCCGCCGGTCAGGCGAGCGGCGTGCTCGCGGGCACGATCGAGGACGTCGCGGAAGTCCTCGTCCGTGGCGTCGGGATCGATGACGTCGCGCACCCCGGCCCGCATGGCCGCAAGGACCAGCTTCGGCGTGGCTTCGGCCACCGCGACGACCGACGTCGAGACAGCCATCGCATCGATCGACTCGGCGATCCACAGCATGGTCTCCTGGTCGAGCTCGGGCCCGAGCAGGAGCACCTGGGGGATCGACCTGTCCGCCAGCACGGCGTGGATGTCGAAACCGGGCTGGAAGGTGTCCTCCAGCGGCACCTTCGTGATGTCGTCGCCGAAGCGACCGAGCCGGTACTCCAGCCCGCCGTCACCGCCGAGCAGCATGATCCCGCTCATCCCAGCACCACCTTCGCGTCGGTCTTCTGAGAACCCTTGACGTCGGCCTTCGCATTCTGCGAGGTCAACCAGATCTTGCCGAACTCGGCGGCGTTCGCCACCTTCTCCGCCTGGCGGGTGGTCACGGCCAACGTGACCCTGATGCCCGCCGCGGTGGCCTCGGCGCCCGCGTCGCCCGCGGCGTTCTTCTTGACCGCCACGATCCGCACCCTGCTCAGCGTCATGCGGGTCGTGCCCGAGCCACCGTCAGTCGCGGGGTAGCTGGCGAACACGCCAACGGTGTCGCCGGGCTTCGTTCCGGCCGGGACCCGTGGCGCGGTCAGGATGAGGTCCATCGACTGCATCCCGGCGGGCAGCGCCGAGGCATCGACCTTCTTGACCGCCGTGCCGAACCGCTTTGCCAGCAGCTGCTCCCCCGGCACCAACGCCGCGTTCGTGACCTCGCCCCCGAGAGAGGCGAGGTCAGTCACGGCGCCCTCCACGCGCACGCCCCTCGGGACCTGCTCGGTCTCGACGCTGCCGACCAGCCGGGACGCAGACGATCCGGCTGGGACCGGTTGCGAGACGACCAGCACCGGGACCAGCTCGGCGTCGCCGAAGGCCCGGGCGTCGGCGCCCCGGGCGTAGGAGACCACGGCGGCGACACCGGCGACGGTCAGCACGCCGGCCATCACCAGGGCAAGGAGCTTCTTGTTCATGGGAGTGGCCTCTCAGCCTGTGAGCTTGACTCGGATGGCGCCGAAGTCGGCGCCCGGATTGACGCCGTAGGAGTCCACGCCTTCGAGCTGGACGACAGAACCGGTGAAGTAGCCCTGGATGCCGCGGCACTTGCCGGTGCACGACGGAGCGGCGGGGTCCACCTTCACGGCCGCGACGCTGTTCTTGTCACCGAATCTCCAGCCGGTGAAGACGAACGGCGCATAGCCCTTGACGTTGGGCCACCGTCCGTTGCCCCAACCCGACCAGCCGATCGATTCACCGACGGCCATGAGATAGGTCTTGCCCTGCACCAGCGCGTTCATTCGCGCCGCACAGCTCGACGGGAAGTCCCAGTTCTGCGGATAGATCTTCCCGTTGTTGTCACCGAGAGCGGTCGAGGCCAAGCACCGTGAAGCATCGAATGAGGTGCTTGCGTGGTCGACGACCCACAGGGCGCCGACGATGCTGGTGTTGGTGCCGCCGTTGGGCGCCGCGCACGAGCGCTGATTGGTCTGCGAACTACGATCGTCCTGATCGCCGTCGTACCGATACAGCTTGTGCGTGCTGTTGGGGTTCAGGCGCCACGCGTTGTAGTCGCACACGTCCAGCGTCATCGGGATCGTCGAGCCGGCGGTTGGCACCTGGCCCCACGTGACCGTGCTGGCGGCGGTGACGGTCTTGGGCTGCACCCCGAGCGTGGCCGCGAACCTCATCGGCACGGACATCGCGTCCTGGAGCTTCGCGGTACCAGATCCCGCGGACACGCCGCCGGGGATGCTGGCCGTCGCACCCGGGGCGTTGGCGTTGTTCATCAGCTGTGCCGTCGCGAGCGCCCCGGCGTTGGTGCAGCGCTGCTTCTGGGTGCTGGTCGCCAGGGTCCGGGTGGCCCGCGCGCAGTCCTGGCCGATGGCCAGCGCGGCACTGTCGGAAGCCTTCTGCACGTTGGCGCGCTGCAGCACGAGGTTGCCCGAGTCGATGCTGAGGCCGACAGCGCCGATCAGCATCGGTGCTGCGACGGCGAACACGATCGCCGCCACGCCGCGGTCGCGACCGGCGGCAGATCGGCGGATGGTCAGGCGGAGCATCGTGCGACCGCCTTTCCGGTGGTCGAGAAGGTGGCGGGGACACCCGGCAGCAGGCTGGGAAGGGGGGTCACCGCCGCGATGTTGTTGCGGACGATGGTGACGGTGATGTTGGAGTAGGTCCCATCAGGCGATGCCGCGCACTGCCCACCGCCGCCGGCGCTGAAGGAGTACGCGAACGACGCAGAAGCTGGCACGCCGGCACTGCGACCGGCCGCGGTGGCCGAGCCAGCGTTGTTGTCCAGGGAGTACGACCTCGCTGCCACCAGGGCGGCGTTGTTGTACATCGCGGTGTTCTTGTAGCGGTCGCCGAACTCGATCGCGCCCATGATCAGGGCGAGCAGCAGCGGGGCGATGAAGGCGAACTCCACTGCCACGATTCCGCGGTTGTCCCGCTTGCGATGAGTCATGATGATCGACCTGACGAGATGACAGCGCCGCGGGCCCCTCGGGACCCGCGGCGCGTCAGCTCACTTCAGAGTGACTTCAGGCACCCGCCGCGGGGAGGATGGTCCCGAAGATCCTCTTGATTTCGCCACCCAAGAGGATCGCAGCAGCGCCGACAGCGGCGGCGATGCCGACGGCGAGCAGCGCGTACTCGATGGCGGTGACGCCACGGTTGTCGCGACGCTCGGTGATGGTGGCCTCGAACGACGCGAGGACCGAGTACAGCTTGATGAAACCGTTCATGATGTTCTCCTGTGAGTCTGACTGCGTACCCGATCGAGCACGTCTCCCACCCGAGAATCTAGGGGGCCCTAAGTCCTGGGACTATAGTCATTTGGAACTAATTACAGGACCAATGTCCCAGTCACGATGAGCCATTGCCATTGACATTGCAGCCCCACTGCAATCACCGACAAAGACGTTGAGGGCCCCACGGTGACGCGGGGCCCTCAACAGCGAGTGGAGCATAGGAGATTCGAACTCCTGACCTCTTCGATGCGAACGAAGCGCGCTACCAGCTGCGCCAATGCCCCTCGGGCGAAACTTTATCAGGCGGGTCAGCCGTTGACGGCGCGGCGCTCGTCGGCCGCTGGAGCAGCTTCGTCGCGCTGCGGGAGGGACTGGTTCTCGCCCTCGATGTGCCCCGAGGTCCAGGCACCCGGCTTGGTGAAGTCGATGGTGCGCACGGTCCGGCCGGCGCGCGGCTTGGTGACGTACGTCGGGACCGTCACCGGCAGCGGATCCCACAGGGCCTCGCCGCTGGTGGAGACACTGGGCACGGCGATGACGATCTGGTCGTCCAGCGCGTCGACGGTCAGCGAGGTGGACTCCATGACGTGCTGGCGCCCCGGATCGACCTCCTCGTACTGGTCGGACACCACGACGGTGTCCTCCTCGTCGGCCGGCTTGGCTACGGCTGGCGTTGCGGCTTCCTGTGCGCTGTCGCCAGACCGGGTCCGGGACAGGCCCCGCTCGCCGCGCACCTGGACCCGACACGCGACCAGCCAGGTGAGGATCAGCACGACGGGGGCGATGACGCCGAGCCACGGCAGGACCGAGGCGACGGCCAGCGCGGTGGTGGCGGCCAGCAGGGCGATGAGGGTGAGCAGGGTGCGCCGGCGACGGCGGGCGGCCAGGCGCGCGGCGGGACGATCGATCGCGACTGGAGCGGGCGCGGCCTTCGCGGGGGCCGGTGCCGCGCTCGGTGCGATGACACGTCCGGTGGTTCCGGCGTCGTCGACGGAGGCGTTCTTGCCGGCGTCGTCGTAGCGGCGCAGGGCGAGCGGCACGAAGTACGCCGCCCACACGGCGACGACGAAGGCGATGATCAATCCGCTGCTTGCTCCCACCTGTCACACGCTAGATCCTGGCCCCGTGGTTCCTCGGGAGCCACCGCCGTGTGTCGCCAGGCAATGTGTGACGGATGTGACTCAAGTGGTTCTGGTCGCGCGCTCCAGCAGTCCACCGGGCACGTCCTCGGTCACCAGCTGGAACACGCGGTGGTCACGCCAGCTGCCCGCGATGTGCAGGTAACCCGGCGCCAGGCCGATCTCGGTGAAGCCCAGCTTCTCCACGACGCGCAGGCTGGCCACGTTCTCGGGTCGGATCGCGATCTCGATGCGGTGCAGACCGGCCGCCGCGAAGAGGTGGTCGCACACCAGCGCGACGGCGATGGGCGTGATCCCGCGGCCCGCGTGGCTCTGCGCCACCCAGTACCCGATGGTCGCCATGCGGGCCGATCCCCACGTGATGCTGCTGACGGTGACCATGCCGACCATCTCGCCGTCCCAGGTGGCGACGAACGGCATCGACAGGCCCTTGCGGGCGCGGCGCCGCAGCACACCGGTCATCGCCACGAACGACGTGGCCGGCGGGCCGGCCTCCGGGGGCAGGCTGGCGTCCCACGGTCCGAGCCACGGCGCGTTCTCGCGTCGCAGCCGCGCCCACGTGGACGCGTCGCGGCGCCGGAGCGGCCGCAGGCCGATCGATCCGTGCGCCAGCGCGACCGGCCAGCCGGGGCTCACCTACCGGACCCGGGGTGGTCGCCGCCGGCGAGCTGGTCGACGGCGTGGGGCACGAGATCGGCCAGGACGGCGATGCCGTCGCGGACGCCCCCGGGCGAGCCGGGCAGGGTGACGACGAGGGTGCGACCCGCGACGCCGGCGACTCCTCGCGACAGAGCGGCGGTCGGCACCCCCTGCGCGATGCCGAAGGCACGGATCGCCTCGGCCACGCCCGGCAGCGCGCGATCGAGCAACGGAGCGACCACGTCGGGAGTGCGGTCGGTGGGGTTGATGCCGGTGCCGCCGGTGGTGAGCACCACCGCGACGTTCGAACCGATCGCATCGGCCACGGCCTCCCCGACCGGGGAGCCGTCGGGCACCACGACCGGGTCGGGGGTGTCGAAGCCCCACTCGCGCAGCGCCGCGACGAGCAGCGGCCCGGTGTTGTCCTCGTAGATCCCGGCAGCGGCGCGGTTCGAGGCCACCACGACCGCAGCGGAGCGGGTCACGGCCGGCTCCACGTGCCGCTTCGACCGCCGGACTTGGCGATGACCTCGACGTCGGTGATGCGCGCGGCCTTGTCGACGGCCTTGACCATGTCGATCACGGTGAGCGCCGCGACCGTCACCGCGGTGAGGGCCTCCATCTCGACACCGGTGCGGTCGGCCGTCCGGACCGTGGCGGTGATGGCGACGGCGGCGTCCTCGACGACCACGTCCACCTCCACACCGCTGATCGCGAGCGGATGGCACAGCGGCACCAGGTCAGGGGTGCGCTTCGCGGCCATGATGCCGGCGATGCGCGCCGTGGCGATCGCGTCGCCCTTCGGCACGCCCTCGCCGCGCAGCAGGTCGATGACCACCGAGCTGACCTCGACCCGTCCTCGCGCCGTGGCGGTGCGCGCCGTGACGTCCTTGCCGGTGACGTCGACCATGCGGGCGGCGCCGGCGGAGTCGAGGTGGGTGAATCGTTCGGTCATGTCGGCCCCCTTCGTCGCCGGCTCAGAACGGCCGGTCGAGCACGAGCGTGCGTACCGTGTCGCCCATGTTGAGCGCCGTCTGGTCCTCGCCCACGATGATCAGCGCGTTCGCCTGGGCCAGCGCGCCCACCAGGTGCGAACCGGTCCCCTCCAGCGGGGTGATCTTGGCTCCGCGGTGGGTGACCTCGAAGACACCGCGCAGGTACTGACGGACGCCGGGGCGGGAGGTGACGTCCTGGGCGAGCACGGCATGGACCATGGGGCGCCGGTACGGCGTGCGACCCATCATGCGGCGGATGGCCGGCAGCACGAACACCTCGAACGACACATAGGCCGACACCGAGTTGCCCGGCAGCGTGATGATCGGCGTCTGCTCGTCGAAGACCTTGCCGAAGCCCTGCGGCTTGCCGGGCTGCATCGCCACCTCGACGAAGTCGACGGTGCCCAGTGCCGAGAGGGTCTCCTTGACGACATCGTGGTCGCCCTTGCTGATGCCGCCGCTGGTGACCACCAGGTCGGCCCGCACGAGCTGGTCGGACAGCACACGACGGAAGGTCTTGGGGTTGTCATCGACAGCCCCGACCCGATAGCAGATGGCGCCGGCGCTGCGGACCGCTGCGGCCAGCATGTAGCTGTTGCCGTCGTTGATCGAGTCATAGTCCAGATGCGTGCCGGGCTCGCGCAGCTCTGAACCGGTGGACAGCACCACCACGCGCGGACGGGGCCGGGCACGGACCCGGGGCGCACCCAGCGACGCGAGCAGCCCGATCTCGCGCGGACCCAGCACCGTCCCGGCGCTGAGCACCTCGTCGCCGGTCCTGACATCGGTGCCCTGAAGGCGGATGCAGGCGCCGGCGTCGGCGGACTCGGTGATGGTGACGCGGTTGTTGCCACGATCGGTGGCCTCGTACGGCACCACGGCGTCGGCGCCGCGCGGAATCGGGGCGCCGGTCATGATCTTGACCGCGGTGCCGGCGCTGATGGCGAACGGCTTGGCCGAGCCGGCTGCGATCTCGCCGACCACCGGCAGCACGACCGGGGAGTCCGAGCTGGCGCCAGCGACGTCCTCGGCTCGCACGGCGTAGCCGTCCATCGAGGCGTTGTCGAAGCGGGGCAGGTCGATCTCGCTGACGAACGCGTCGTGCAGCGGCAGACCGAGCGACTCCACCAGCGGCTGGTCGTACGCGGTGAGGGGACCGATGCCCCGAAGGATCTTCTCCAGGTGGTCCTCGACGGTCAGACGGCCCTCGACGATGCTGGCCGGGCGCGGTCGTGAACGCGGGCCGTCCGGGCGCGGTGGCGGATCCGGATCCGGCTCGGGATCCGGCGGCGGTGCGGGGAGATCGCCCCATCCAGAACTGGCGTCGGGACGGGGGCGCGATCCCTCGCGGGGTGCCGCGTCGTCCGTTCCCATGTCCGTCACCCTAGCCGCCGCCGATCCGGGCGCCGGGGTCGACGCTCTGCGACGTGCCGTCGTCATCGAGCGAGACATCGCCGACCACGGCCACGTCGCGCCCGAAGCGCCAGTCGCCCCGCACGGTCAGCGAGGTCGCGTCGACCAGGGACAGCGGTGTCGGTATGCGGGCGTCGAAGTCCGCGATCGTGGTGAAGAACCGGCGGTCGAGGTCGATCAGCGGCGGATCGACCTGGGCACGCACGCGGTGGTCGTCGCCGACCCCGTAGACGTCCGAACGCAGCAGCAGCAGGTCGTTGGTGGTCTTGACCGGCAGGAACCGCGAGCGATCGACCTCGATGGCGGTGGCGCCGTCGAACACCTCGACGGCTGCTCCCATCGCGGACTCGATCTGCACCACCGGCGTCGACGCCGGATCGGAGGGATCGACGGTCTTGGCGTTGCGGATCAACGGCAGGCCCAGGATCCCGTTGCGCTCCCGCAGGAGGTCACGCAGCGCGCCGAGGTCGAACCAGAGGTTGTTGGTGTGAAAGTAGCGGTGCCGCGTCGGGTCAGCGGTGGCGGCAGCGTCCTCCGGCGCGGTCTGTGCGGTCTCGCGCAGCACCAGTCGGCCGTCGCTGCGCCGGACGACCAGGTGCCCGCCCTTGACGTCGGCGGGGGTGCGCCGGCACACCTCCGCCGCGTACGGCGATCCGGTGGCGGCGAACCAGCCCATCATGTGCGGATCGGGCGCGGCTCCGAGGTTGTCGGCGTTGGACACCGTGGCGTAGCGGTAACCCTGCTCGATGAGGGTGGACAGCACGCCGGAGACCTCCAGCGCCGTGTAGAGGTCGCCGTGGCCCGGTGGGCACCACTGGAGGCTGGGGTCGGCCGGCCAGTCGACCGGTGTGAGGTCGTCGGCCCGGAGCTTGGGTTCCTGATTCTGCAGGAAGTCCAGCGGCAGGCCGTCGACCGCGAGGCCGGGATGCTTCGCGAGCGCGGCGAGCGAGTCGTCGCGGGTGCGAAAGCTGTTCATGAACAGCACCGGCAGCCGCACGTCCCACGCGGCCCGCACGTGCATGACCTGGCCGGCGATGACGTCGAGGAAGTTCTGCCCCCGGCGCACGGGCAACAGGGTCTTGGCGCGATCGAGGCCCATGGACGTGCCGAGGCCGCCGTTGAGCTTGATGACCGCCGTGACTGCGGCAGCGTCGCGGCACTGCTGCTCGGAGACCTGCAGAGCACTGGCGTGGTCGATGTCGGTCAGGGGCGAGACGTCGTCCTCGCGGATCAGACCGGAGGCATCGTCTCCCAGCTGGTCGTAGAACGCCGAGAACACCTCGATCGCACGCTCGGCGACACCTGCCGATCGCATCCGCTCCTGCGCCATCTCCAGTCCCGACACCCCAGCATCTTATCGGCGACGACGCGCCAACCGCAGCGAGCCCTCGTAGGGTCGCCTCCGTGACGTCCAAGCCTGATCTGCGCTCCCAGCTGCTGGCACGCCGTGCGGCGATGTCGGACGGCGAACGGGCGGCAGCCGCCGGCGCCATCGCCCAGCACGCCGCCGCGACTCCCGCCTTCGTCCACGCTCGCCGGATCGCGGTGTACCTGTCGATGCCGTCCGAGCCGGGCACCGGACCGCTCATCGCGGCGCTCGCTGCACGCGGCGCGGAGCTCGTGGCGCCGATCTCGATGCCGGACCGCACCCTCGACTGGGCCGTGGTCGAGCCCGGCGCGCCGACGACCATGGCGTCGATCGGCACCGCCGAGCCGACCGGACCACGCCTCGGACCCGGGACCCCGTCCACCTGCGACCTGCTGGTCCTGCCCGCGCTCGCCGTCGATCACGCGGGTCACCGGCTCGGGCGAGGTGCGGGCTACTACGACCGTGCGCTCGCCACCGTGGAGGTCCCCCGGTGCGCCCTGGTCTTCGCCACCGAGCTGGTCGAGCACGTTCTGCACGAGCCGCACGACGTCCCGGTGCAGATGGCGCTCACGCCGCAGGGGCTGTTCCGCGTGCCGGCTACGCCTGCGGTGCGCTCCTGATCTCGCCGACGAGCTCTTCCAGCACGTCCTCGAGCATGATCACGCCGAGAATGGTGCCCTCGCCGTCGGCGACCTTGGCCATGTGCGAACCCCGCACCTGCATGGTGCGCAGCGCGTCGTACAGGGCGGAGCCGCTGGTGACCGTCGCCAGCGGCCTCAGCCACTTGTCCGCAATCGGCTCGAGCCGCGTGACGTCGTCGGTCTCGAGCACGTCCTTGATGTGCAGGTAGCCGGTGAGATCGCCGGCCGCGTCCGCCACCGGGAACCGGGAGAACCCGGTCTCGGCGCACGCCGTCTCGATGTCCACCGGCGTGGCAGTCCGCTCGATGACCACCAGACTCTCCACCGGCAGCAGGACGCGGTCGATGACGGCACCGTGGAAGTCCAGTGCTCCGGACACCAGCCCGTACTCGTCCTCATCGAGCAGGCCCTCGCGGCGCGACTCCTCCACCAGGCTGGCCACCTCGTCGTGCGTGTAGGTGCTGGCCACCTCGTCCTTGGGCTCGACCCCGCACAACCGGACGAAGGCGTTGGCCGTGCTGTTCAGTGTCACGACGAACGGCTTGAGGACGGCGATGACGCCGAGCATGAACGGTCCGAGCACGAGGGCCGCCCGATCGGGACCGACCAGCGCGAGGTTCTTCGGCACCATCTCGCCGAGCACGACGTGCGCATAGACGACGATCGTCAGGGCGATGACGAAGGCGATCGGGTGCACGAACGCAGCCGGCACCCCGACCGCCTCGAATCCGGGCTCCAGCAGGTGCGCGATGGCCGGCTCGCCGACCGCGCCGAGACCGAGCGAGCAGATCGTGATGCCGAGCTGGGCCGCCGCCATGGCCAACGTGACGCGCTCGATGGCCTTGAGCGCCAGCTTCGCGGCGCGCGAACCCGACGCCGCGAGCGGCTCCAGCTGGGTTCGCCGCGCCGAGATCAGCGCGAACTCCGCCGCCACGAACAGGGCGTTGAGCGCCAGCAGCACGACGGTCAGGCCGACCGCCCACCAGTCACCCATCCAGATCACCCCCCACCGTCAGTGACAACCGGTCGACCCGGCGGCCCTCCATGCGCTCGACGGTCAGGGTGACGTCGAGCGGTTCGGGCTCCTCGTCGCCGTCGTCGCCCGGCGGGTCGACCTGCAACGTCACGACGTCGCCGCGCATGGCGATCCGACCGAGCTGCGCATGCATGAGTCCGCCGATCGTCTCGTAGTCGTCGTTCTCCGGGAGCGACACACCGGTCTGCTCCTCCACCTCGTCGGGACGGAGCAGACCGGACAGGGACCACGTCCCGTCGCGCCGGTGCCTGCTGCGCTCGGACACCCGGTCGTGCTCGTCGGCGATGTCACCCACGATCTCCTCCACGAGGTCCTCCAACGTGACGACACCGTCGTTGCCGCCGTACTCGTCGACGACCACCGCCATCTGCATGCCCTGGTCCCGGAGCACCGTGAGCAGCGGATCGAGCTCGATGCTGTCCGGCACCGTGGTGGCAGGATCGGCGATCTCCGAGACGCGCACCGACCGCCGCCGGCTCACCTCGACGCCGACCGCCTGCTTGACGTGCACGATCCCGACCACGTCGTCGGGGTTGCGGCCGATCACCGGGAAGCGGGAGTGTCCTGTCTCCCGAGCAGCATCGATGACGTCTGCGGCGGTGTCCCGTGCGTCGAGGACGTGCACCCGCACCCGTGGGGTGCGGACGTCGGCGGCGGTGCGCTCGCCGAACGCGATGCTGCGTGCCACCAGGTTGGCTGTCTCATCGTCGATGGCTCCCTCGATGGCCGACCGCAGGACGAGCGAGCGGAGCTCGAGCGGCGACCGGGCCGATCGCAGCTCCTCCTGCGGCTCGACGCCGAGTCCACGCAGGATCCGGTTCGCGGTGCCGTTCAGCCGCCGGATCGGCCACGCCATGGCCTTGGTGAAGATCCGTTGGGGCAGCTGCGTCATCGCCGCGGTCTGCTGCGGCAGTGACAAGGCGAAGTTCTTGGGGATCAGCTCGCCCACCAGCATGGTCACGATGGTGCTGATCGCAATCGCGGTGCCGTAGGAGACCCCCCGCAGGGTGCCACCCTGCAGGCCCAGCTGGCCCAGTGGCTCGCGCAGCAAGGTGCCGAGGGCCGGCTCCGCGAGGAAGCCGATGGCCAGATTCGTGATGGTGATGCCCAGCTGCGCCCCGCTCAGCTGGGTGGACAGCGAGCGCAGTGCGATCAGCGTGCCCTGTGCACCCTTGTCACCGTTGGCGGCGTCACGCTCGACCGTCGCGCGGTCGATGGTGACAAAGGAGAACTCCGCTGCCACGAACACCCCGCAGGCGAGCATCAGCGCGAAGGCCAGGGCCAGGAGCAACCACTCGGTCATCGATCGGTTTCTCCGGTGGTCATGGGTTGAACGGTCACAGGTTGAACGGTCACAGTGGGCGCAACTGTACCCTTGGCGGTCGAGCCCGTTATCGATCAGGAGCCCTTGTGCCCACGTACCAGTACCAGTGCACCGACTGCGGTGAGGCGCTGGAGATCCGCCAGAGCTTCACCGACGACACCTTGACCGAGTGTCCCGCCTGCGGCGGTGCGCTGCGCAAGGTGTTCAACGCCGTCGGCGTCGTCTTCAAGGGTTCGGGCTTCTACCGCAACGACAGCCGTCCGAAGGATTCGAGCACCTCCTCGTCCTCGTCCGAGTCGGGATCCAAGGACTCGGGATCCAAGGACTCGGCTCCTGCGGCGAGCAAGCCCGCGCCGACCACGACCACGACGACGTCGTCCTCCTCCTCGACCGGCTGAGCGCCTGCCAGCCTGTGGACGGGTGCCGTCGCAGGCGCGGGATCATTCCTAGAGTCCGGACCATGGACCGGATCCGTGCCGCGCTGTTCGATCACCGTCGCCCGCTGGCCGCAGCCTTCGCTGCCCTCGCGGTGCTGGCAGCGGTCCAGTCGGTGCGCCCGGACGACACCGGGGTGCCGGTCGTCGTCGCGGCCCGCGACCTGGATTCGGACCACGTGCTTGCCGCCACGGATCTCACGATCGTGTCGCTGCCCAGGGCGGCCGCTCCGTCGCACGTGCTGGGTCCAGACGCTGCGCGTGGTCGCCGGGTGGCGGGGCCGGTCCGCGAAGGCGAGCCGATCACCGATCGCCGGGTGATCGAGCCGCGTGCGCTGTCCGGCTATGGCGCGGACGCGGTGCTCACGATGGTGCGGCTGGACGATCCCGCCGTCCTCGCCGGGGTGCGGGTCGGCGATCGCGTCGACGTCGTGTCCACCACGGTCGACGCCGAGGTCGCGGCGCGGGTGGTGGCCGCGGACGCCGTCATCGCCCTCGTCCCCGAGCGCGATGAACGATCCGGCGACTCGGCCGCGCTGGGAGTGATCACCAGTCGCAAGGACGCGCTCGAGCTGGCCGCAGCCGCGCTCGACGCCCGGCTGGGGGTGCTGGTGACGTCCTGAGATGTCCTGCGAAATCGGGGCGCTATGGTCGGGATTGCTCATTTCCCAACACCTGAAGGGGCGCCTCATGCTCAAGGGATTCAAGGACTTCCTGATGCGCGGCAACGTGGTCGACCTCGCGGTCGGCATCGCCATCGGCGTGGCGTTCACCACGCTCGTCGGCGCGTTCGGCACCGCGATCATCAATCCGCTCGTGGCCTCGGTCGGCAGCGGCAACGACAAGGGGTGGGGATTTCCCATCACCGACAGCGACGCCACGTTCGTCAACATCGGCCTGCTCATCAACGCGATCATCGTGTTCGCCGTGACCATGGCGGTCATCTACTTCGCGATCGTCGTTCCGGTCACCAAGCTGCAGGCCCTGCGCAAGCCCGGGCCCAACGCCGACGAGCCGGAAGCCGTCCCGGAGGACACCGCCCTGCTGCGCGAGATCCGCGACGCCCTGGCCCGCCGGCCGTAGCAACCTCAGCCGTGGTGCGGGGGCACGTCGCGCAGGAGCTCATCCTCGTGCGACCTGCCACCGTCATCGGCCCAGTCCTCGTTCCAGCCCTCTGCGGTCTCGTCCCGCGACACCTGCGGCTCCAGGTCGCCCAGCAGCTCGGCGGCTCGACGACGTCGACGCCGCTCGCGTTCCTCAGGGGTGGCAGGTGACGGGCTCATCGGTGTCAGCGCTCGGCGCGCTGGAAGAACGTCCACATGAGGTTGCTGGCGTTGACGTCGGAGCCGGGCCACTGGTGGCCGGAGTCCTCCAGCACGTACGCCGACACCGCCGAACCGCCGGCACAGTTGCGCCACGCGAAGTGCCGCAGCGCACCGGCGACCGTGGTGGTGGCGCCAACGGCCGGGCACCGGTCGTGCGCGACCCACTCGGCGACGGTGTCGTCGACCGGCGGGAGCGGTCCGATCGCGGTCTGGGCACCGGTGTAGGGCACGACCACGTCGAGCAGGCCGTGGAAGTAGACGATGGACGCTGGCTTCGCGCCCACGCAGTTCGGGGAGATGTACGGCCCGGAGACTGCGCCGTAGGCGGTGAACGGGCTCCGCGGATCGCAGGCGAGTGCGAGGACGAGGGCCGAGCCGTTGGAGAATCCCGCGGCAAAGACGCCCGACGTGTCGATGCATCCCTGCGACTGCACCGCTGACACCAGGTGGCGCGTGAAGCTGGCGTCGGAGTCCGCGTCGCCGGCCGGCGAGCGGAAGTCCCACTCCGCCGCGGCGCCGCGCGCCTGCGGCGCGATCACGATGAAGCCGTCTGAGTCAGCCAGCGGACCCAGCCCGCTTCTGGCCATCACCTGCTCAGGGTTGCTGCCGAGTCCGTGGAACAGCACCACGACCGGCGTGCGCTCGGTGCCGTCGTACCCCGGGGGCACGTGCATCAGGTAGGTGCGCTGCTGCCCGTCGTTCGCGATCACGTGGGTCGACGTGCCGGCCGGCAACGGTCGTGGCTGTGAGCACACGGTGGGATCGGGCCTGACGGCGTCCGAGGTGTCACCTGCGTGCACGACGCCGGCCGCGCCCAGCACCAGGGCGAGCGTGACGGTCCATCGCCTCAGGCGGACCGCCCGGAACGCGAAGGCGGCAGCAGGCATGGGCGTCATCTTAAGCGACCCGCACCCGGACCGATACGCTGACGCGGCGGGCCCCCGTAGCTCAGTCGGATAGAGCGACCGCCTCCTAAGCGGTAGGTCACAGGTTCGATTCCTGTCGGGGGCACCTCAGTTCCTCCCCTCTTCTGCGAGGCCCACCCATGACCAAGCGCGCCAGCCACTCACATCGTGGATCGCGGCGACGTCGGACGCGCTCGGTCATCGCCGTCTCGGCCGTCGCCGCATCTGTCGTGGTCGGAGCGTTCGGGCTGGCGGTGGACCGGGACTCCTCCGCCACGGAGTCCTCCTCGCGGAGTCCGCTGGTCCGAGCCACGCTCGAACCGCTGCCGGTCGAGCCCACGACCCGTCCGACGCCGCGAGCGTCTCCCCGCGTCGACCCCACACCGGTCGCCATCCCCCCAAGCGGTCGCGGCACCTTCACCGTGGCGGATGGCACGTCACCGGCAGTCGGGTCGGGTCGCCTGACGAGCTACCAGGTCGAGGTCGAGGACGGCCTCCCGATCAAGGCTGCGAGCTTCGCTGGCCGCGTTGATCGCACCCTGGGGGACCCCCGGGGGTGGACCAAGGACGGGGCCCACGCATTCCGGCGTCAGCAGTCCGCGCCACTGCGCATCGTGCTGGCGAGCCCGGCGACGACCGACCGGCTCTGCGCCCCGCTGCAGACACGGGGCAAGGTGTCGTGTCGGAACGGCAACGTCGTCGCCATCAACGCGGTCCGCTGGGTCGAGGGGGCGTCGTCCTACGGCTCAGACCTGTCGGGCTATCGCCACTACGTCATCAACCACGAGGTCGGCCACAGCCTCGGACTGAACCACGCGGCATGTCCGCAGCCGGGCGCAGACGCACCCGTCATGCTGCAGCAGACACTCGGCCTGCAGGGGTGCACGAAGAATCCCTGGCCCTGAGACCCGGACCGGGGGTTGACCGCGCGAGACCACCTCCCCCACAGGACAATGGCTGCGTGAACATTGCTGCCGCCCTGCTCGACCTGGCCGAGGACGCCCTCGGCATGCCCCTTCCGGTACGTCTTCGCGCGTGGGACGGGAGCGAGGCGGGCCCCGGTGGTGCGCCCGTGCTGGTGATCCGTCGCAAGCGCGCCCTGCGGCACATCCTGTGGAAGCCGGGCGAGCTCGGCGTCGCGCGTGCCTACGTGCAGGGCGATCTCGATGTCGACGGCGACCTCGGCGACGGGCTGCGCACCATCTGGGCCGCCGTCCGCGACGCCAGGGCGCTCGACGGTGACGCCGGCCGGCCGAAGATCGGGCCACGCCTGGTGCTGCGCGCCGCGCTGCTCGCGGTGCGCATCGGCGCCATCGGGCGGCGCCCGCCCGCTCCGACCGCGGAGTCCAGCCTCACCGGCGAGCTGCACAGCAAGGAGCGCGACCTCGCGGCCATCTCGCACCACTACGACCTCTCGAACGACTTCTACGAGCTCATCCTCGATCCCCACATGGCGTACTCCGCCGGTTTCCACCGCACCCCGGAGATGACCCTGGAGGAGGCGCAGGCCGCCAAGCTGCACCTCATCTGTCGCAAGCTCGGGCTCGAGCCGGGCATGCGGATGGTCGACATCGGTTCCGGATGGGGCTCGCTGACCCTGTTCGCCGCCGAGCACTACGGCGTGCACGTCACCGGCGTCACCTTGTCCTCCGAGCAGCGCGACTTCGTGCTGCAGCGGGCCGCCGAGCGCGGTCTGTCCGACCGGGTGGACGTCAGCCTGCGGCACTTCCGCGATCTGTCCGAGTCCGGCGTCCGTGACGGCCAGATCGACGCGATCGCCTCGGTCGAGATGGGCGAGCACGTCGGTGACGAGGAGTACCGGGTGTTCACCGCCGCCATCCACCGCTACCTGCGTCCCGGTGGTCGCGTCGTGATCCAGCAGATGTCCCGCAGCAACGACACCCCCGGCGATCGTCCCGGTGGCGGGCCCTTCATCGAGACGTACATCGCGCCTGACATGCACATGAAGCCGCTGGCCAAGACGATCGGACTGATCTGCAAGCCCGGGCTGGAGATCCGCGACGTGCAGGCGATGCGTGAGCACTACCCGCAGACCGTCGCTGCGTGGGCGGAGAACCTGGAGTCGAACTGGGAGACCGCGGTCGACCTCGTCGGCGAGGAGATGGCACGGGTGTGGCGGCTGTACCTCGTGGGCGGTTCGCTGGCCTTCGAGGAGAACCGCATGGGCGTCGACCAGATCCTCGCGGTCAAGCCCGGCGACACCGGCGCCAGTGACATGCCGGCCGAGCCGCTAGCGTGGCTCGGATGATCGACAACGACTTCGGCCAGGCCCTGATCGCGCTGCTCGTGGGACTGATCGTGATCGTGATCTTCATGGCCGGGTGCCTGAGCTGGGCGGTCCGTACCCAGAAGCTCACGGTGGTCGACACGGCGTGGGGCATCGGCTTCATCCTGGTGTCGCTGTCAGCGGCGCTGGTCTCCCTCGGCGGCGACGGCCACCGGATCCTGCCATGGATCCTGCTGGCGATGACCGCCGGATGGGGCCTGCGGCTGGCCACCCACCTGCACCTGCGCAATCGCGGCAAGGAGGAGGACCCCCGCTACGCCGAGATGTCCGAGGCCGACGGGCGATCCTTCGCCCAGGTGGCGATCACGCGCGTCTTCATCCCGCAGGGCATCGCGATGTTCCTGGTGTCCACCCCCTTGATGATCGGCGCGCAGAACGAGGCCATCAGTGCTCCCCTGCTGATCCTCGGCCTGGTCGTGTGGGCCACCGGCGTGTTCTTCGAGTCCGTCGGCGACGCCCAGCTGTCGACCTTCAAGAAGGACCCCGACAACCACGGCAAGATCATGGACCAGGGGTTGTGGCGCTTCACCCGCCACCCCAACTACTTCGGCGACGCGTGCGTCTGGACCGGCATCTGGCTGGTCGTGGCCGGATCTCTGCCGGGCCTCGTCACCATCATCAGCCCGATCGCGATGACGGTGTTCCTGACGAAGGTCACCGGAGCATCGCTGAACGAGAAGGGCATGAAGAAGACCAAGCCCGGTTACGAGGACTACGTCCGCCGCACGAGCGGATTCATCCCGCTGCCACCACGCAAGGGCTGATCGTCAGCGGGTGACGAAGATGTGGCCGGCGGCCTCGACGTCGATCTCGGCCGTCTCGCCCTGACGGGCCACCATCACTCCTGCGGTACCGGTGGAGGCGAGCACGTCGTTGCCCGGCAGCGCGCCGACGCGGCGCAAGACCGACATGACCTCGGTGTCCTTCTGGATCTCCTCGGCGATGCGACGGACGACCACCCGGGTCGGCTCGGCACCGGCTGCTGCGGCCAGGGACTCCACGCCGTCCAGGAACGCCGTCGAGGGCAAGGTCTCGCCCAGCTCGTCCAGTCCGGGGATCGGGTTGCCGTACGGGGACTCCGTGGGGTGGCCGAGCAGCTCGACGAGGCGTCGCTCGACCTGTTCGGACATCACGTGCTCCCAGCGGCACGCCTCCTCGTGCACGAACTCGATCTCCAGACCGATGATGTCGGTGAGCAGACGTTCGGCGAGGCGATGCTTGCGCATGACACGCGTGGCGAGCTGGCGGCCCTTGTCGGACAGCTCCAGGTGGCGATCGCCCTGGACCGTGATGAGTCCGTCGCGCTCCATGCGGGCGACCGTCTGGCTGACCGTCGGACCGCTCTGGTGCAGGCGCTCGGCGATCCGTGC
>JBBSRN010000002.1:0-36655 GCA_038242985.1 Propionibacteriales bacterium
CACCGAAGGCACCGTCACCCAGTGGCTCAAGGCCGTCGGCGACACCGTCGACGTCGACGAGCCGCTGCTGGAGATCTCCACCGACAAGGTCGACACCGAGATCCCCTCGCCCGTGGCCGGCACCCTGCTGGAGATCAAGGCTGATGAGGACGAGACCGTCGAGGTCGGCGCGATCCTCGCCATGATCGGCGACGCCGACGAGGCCAGCGGCGATGCCGAACCGCAAGCAGAGGCAGAAGCCGCGGCCACGCCCGAGGAGACCCCCGAGTCCCCGGCGACCGAATCGGTCAACGAGCCCGACACCAGCAACCAGCCGGCAGCCGGTGACGAAGAGGCCGCCAGCAGCGAGCCCGCCGCCGGTGACGAGCCGGAGCCCGGGTCAGAGCCGGAGCACGAGGGGGAGGGCGAAGAACGATCCGTGGCCCCTGAGGACAGCGCCGAGGCCGAGGCTGACGCGGCCGAGACCGCTCCAGCGCCGTCGGCGGACACCGAGTCCACTGACGACGGCACTGCGGTCAAGCTCCCCGAGCTCGGCGAGAGCGTCACCGAAGGAACCGTCACCCAGTGGCTCAAGGCCGAGGGCGACGAGGTCGCCGTCGACGAGCCGCTGCTGGAGATCTCCACCGACAAGGTCGACACCGAGATTCCCTCACCCGTGGCCGGCACGCTGACGAAGATCCTGGTCGCCGAGGACGAGACCGTCGAGGTCGGCGCCGATCTGGCCATCATCGGTGGCGGCGCCGCCCCGGCGGAGGACAGCGAGTCCGCAGCCGAACCCGAGCCCGAGTCGAAGCCCGAGCCGAAGGACGAGCCCGCGCCGAAGGACGAGGACACGTCCGAGCCTGAGCCGGAGTCCACGGACGACCAGCCGTCCGAGCCGGCGGCCGAGGCCACGTCCGCGGCCGCACCGGCGCCTGCACCTGCGCCGCGCGCTCCTGCGCCCGCCCAGTCCAGCAGCGCCCAGTCCGGCAGCGACAAGTCCGACGCCGAGAAGTCCGCGAAGTCGGACTCGAACCAGTCTGCTGGCGACACCTACGTCACGCCCATCGTGCGCAAGCTCGCCAAGCAGCACGGTGTGGACCTCACCGGTCTCACCGGTACCGGCGTCGGCGGTCGCATCCGCAAGCAGGACGTGCTCGACGCCGCCGCGGCCGCTCCTGCGAAGGAGGAGCCGGCCGCCGAGCAGGCGCCGTCCTCCCCCGCCGCGCAGTCCGATGCGCCTGCGGGCGATCCGTCACCGCTGCGTGGCAAGACCGAGAAGATCAGCCGGCTGCGCAAGACCATCGCGAGCCGCATGGTCGAGTCGCTGCAGGTGTCGGCCCAGCTGACACAGGTGCACGAGGTCGACGTCACCGAGGTCGCGCGTCTGCGCGCCAAGCACAAGGACAACTTCCTCGAGCGCGAGGGCGTGAAGCTGACCTACCTGCCGTTCTTCGCCAAGGCAGCCATCGAGGCGCTCAAGCTGTATCCCCAGCTCAATGCGCAGCTCGACGTCGAGCAGGGCACCGTCACCTATCCGGCCGGGGAGCACCTCGGGGTGGCCGTCGACACCGAGCGCGGTCTGCTCGTCCCCACGGTCAAGGACGCCGGCGACCTGTCGATCGCAGGCCTGGCCCGCAAGATCGCGGACATCGCCGAGCGCACCCGTGCCAACAAGATCTCGCCCGACGAGATCTCCGGCGCGACCTTCACCCTCACCAACCTCGGCAGCAACGGCGCCCTGTTCGACACGCCGATCATCAACCAGCCGCAGGTCGCCATCCTCGGTGTCGGTTCGGTCGTCAAGCGTCCGGTGGTCATCACCGATCCGAACATCGGTGAGTCCATCGCGGTGCGCTCGATGGTCTACCTCGCCCTCACCTACGATCACCGGATCGTCGATGGTGCCGATGCGGGCCGATTCCTCACCGCGGTGAAGGAGCGCCTGCAGGGCGGTTCCTTCGAGGCAGAGCTGGGGTCCTGACCGATGCACGTCGTGATCGGTGGAGCATCCGGATTCCTCGGCACACCTCTGGTCTCGCACCTGCGCGAGCAGGGCCACCGGGTCACCCGGCTGGTCCGCAGCGGTCCTCAGCGCGAGGACGCGTCCTTGTGGGACCCGAAGTCCGGCCGCGTCGACCAGGTGCTGATCGATCGCGCCGACGCGGTCGTGAACCTCTCGGGTTCACCGATCTCGCAGTGGCCGCGGACGCCCAAGCGCAAGCGTGAGATCCGGGCCTCGCGGCTCACCGCGACCGGGACGCTGGCCTCTGCCGTCGCGAAGTCGGCCACTCCCACGGTGTTCCTGTCCGGATCGGGCATGTCCTGGTACGGCGTCGACCGCGGTGAGCAGATCCTGACCGAGTCGAGCGATCCGGGCGAGGGCTTCCTCGCCGAGATCTCCCAGGCGTGGGAGGCAGCTGCCGCTCCCGCCGTCGATGCCGGCGCCCGCACCTGCTTCCTTCGGACGTCGTTGGTGCTGGACAGCGATGGCGGCATGCTCGGCCTGATGCTGCCGGCGTGGAAGCTCGGGGGCGGCGCGAAGCTCGGTTCCGGCAACCAGCACATGTCGCTGATCACGCGCACCGACTGGGTGCGGGCCGTCGCTCACCTGCTCGACGCGGACCTGTCCGGACCGGTGAACCTGGTCATGCCGGACTCGGTGACCAACGCCGAGTTCACCGAGGCGCTCGGCGACGCCGTGCACCGACCCACCTTCCTGAAGGCCCCCGCCTTCGCCGTGCGCGCCGGACTGGGGGGCATCGCCGATGACCTGCTGGGCTCGTTGCACATCGCCCCGCAGGTGCTGACGGAGTCCGGTTTCACGTTCACCTCTCCTGATCTGGCGTCGGCGCTGGCTGCTGCGATCCACTGATCCGCCAGCCCCGGTCGGTCAGGCGCAACGTCACCGATCGCCGGGTCGGCCGATCACGCGGAAGCACCGTGATCCGGCCGTCATCCCAGCGCACGACGGCCTGGCCGAGCGCGTCGACCACGTCGAGACGGATCGTGGCGTCGGTGCGCTCCACCTCCTCGCACGCCGCGATCCGCATCAGCGCACCGACGACCCGGCCACCGCGGGCCTGATAGTCCGCGATGGTGCGCGCATCGACCGTCATCAGCGGGCTGCGCGCGGCGTACACCTGGTTCAGCCGATCCGGATCGGCCGACGCGAACGCAGCGGCCCGGGCACGGTCGAGGCCGGCGAGCTCCGGCGCACATCTCCCGCTCGCGTCGGTGGGCACGACCGCCTGCAGGCCGAGGACCAGCAGCCACCACCACGTCATCGATCCACTGTCATCGTTTCGGCTCGTCGGTGTTCCCGGTCGTCCACACCCGTGTGGTGCAGCAGCACGTCGTAGCGTGTGCTCATGGAGCAGATCGGCCAGTTCCCCCCGGCACAGCACGTCCTGGCGCACGTCAGCGATCCCCAGCTGGGGGCCGAGGGCACCGTCTATGGCGGGGTCAGGGCCGATGACCACCTGTCCTCCGTGATGGAGCAGGTGGTCTCGCACCACCCGGAGGCCATCGTGCTGACCGGCGACATCGCCGACACGGCCGACGTCACTGCCTACGAACGCGCCGCCCGCATCGTCGGCGAGGCCGCGGCCACGATCGACGCTCAGGTCGTGTGGGTGATGGGCAACCACGACAGCCGTGTGCCCTTCGCAAGAACCCTCTGGGGCGTCGACGTCGACCCGGAGGCACCGCTCGACCACGTCCTGATGCTGGGCGGGCTCCGGATGATCGTGCTCGACTCCACCGTCCCGGGGTACCACGACGGCCGGCTCGAACCGGCCCAGCTGGAGTGGCTGGCAGACCAGCTTGCCGAGCCCGCACCCGAGGGCACCATCATCGCGATGCACCACCCGCCGACCCCGACTCACCTGCCCCTGGCCGCGCTCATCGAGCTCGCCGACCAGCACCTGCTCGCCGACGTCATGCGCGCAACCGACGTGCGCGCGATCCTCGCAGGCCACTACCACTACCCGTCCCACACCACGCTGGCGAACATCCCGGTCTCCGTGGCGGCGTCGACCTGCTACGGCATGGACACGGGATTCGATCCGCGCGGACTGAAGGGGGTCGACGGCCTGCGCGGCTACGACCTCGTGCACGTGCACCCCGACCAGATCGTGCACTCCAGCGTGAGCCTGCTGCGACCCGAGGACACCACGCTCGCCTCGACGTCCTACCCCGTCGAGGCACTGGACGTCGTCCTCGGCGTTCCGGCCGCCGAGCGGCGCGACCTGTTCGCGAAGACCGGTGGCATCGCCGACCTGCCCGGTGACGAGGTGGCCGCCCTCCTGCTCGACGCCGAGCACGGACCGCGCCCGGTCTGACCCCCGGGCTATCGTGGCATCGTGGACGAGGCGACGAACGAGCTGACGATCTGGGACGACTGGTACGGATCCGACGCCCTGGAGTACTCGGCCGCATGGGACCTGCAGCGCGAGCTGCACCGGCGACGCGTCGCCGACCAGATCGGCGATACCGTCATGCTGCTGGAGCACCCTGCGGTCTTCACCGCCGGCCGCCGCACCGAGGCGCACGAACGCCCCCGCGACGGCTCCCCCGTCGTCGATGTGGACCGCGGCGGCAAGATCACCTGGCACGGCCCCGGACAGCTGGTGGCGTACCCGATCACCAAGCTGCCGGCTCACGTCCTGGTGGTCGACTACGTGCGGCGCCTCGAGGAGGCGATGATCCGCGCGATCGGCGATCTCGGTGTCACCTCGGGTCGCGTGCCGGGGCGGTCGGGCGTCTGGTTGCCCGCTGGCGCTCCGGGCTCGGCGGGCGTCGGCAGGCCCGAACGCAAGATCGCCGCCATCGGTATTCGCGTCTCCCGTGGCGTCACGATGCACGGCATCTCCATCAACGCCGACGTCGACCTGTCGGTCTACGAGCAGTTCCTCGCCTGCGGCATCGCCGACGCGGGAGTCACCTCGCTCAGCGTGGAGACCGGCCGCAGCATCTCGGTCCGCGACACCGCGGCCGCCTTCACGCCCCACCTGCGCGACCTGCTCCGCTGGCAGCGGTACACACCGTCGGCCGACGTGGTCGACGTCCCGCAGCTGCACGTGTCGGTCGGCGGGCTCACTCGGCGAGCGTGAACGCTTCCTTGTAGCCGATCTTGCGTTCGGTCCGCATCAGCGTGCGCTGGTAGATGCGTGCGGCGAACCGCACCAGCACGACGATCGCCACGAGATTGCCGGCCACCGCGACAGCCAGCTGCCACCCCGGGACGTCGCCCTCGGCGAGGCGCACCGGCATCAGCATGGCCGAGGCGATCGGCACCATCGAGACCACCGTCTTCACGGTCGCACCACCGGCGACGGCCAGCAGATAGGGCCCGAACAGCAGCGCCTGACCGGGCATCGTGGTGGACTGCAGGTCCTCGGTGCGCGAGGCGATGCTGCCGGCGACCGCCCACAGACCGGCGAGCGCGATGAATCCCAGCGCGAAGAACACCACACCCCATCCGGCAGCGGCGCCGACCAGTGCCAGCAGCTCGGTCTTGCCGGTGATCGCCAGACCTGCCACACCGATGCCGACGAGCACCACGATCTGTCCCAGTGCCAGCGCCGTGGTGCCGACGACCTTGCCCCACAGCAGGGCACGGACGGGGATCGCGGCGGCCAGGATCTCCACCACGCGGCTCTCCTTCTCCTGGACCACGCTCTGCGCGATCGTCATGCCGAAGGTGACGGCCGTGATGTAGAACAGCACGACGAACACGATGCCGGCCAACCGCCGCTGGTCGCTGTTGGAGGCATCGGGGTCGAGCAGTCTCTCCTGCACCTGCGTGCCGTCGCTGAGCTGACCGAGATCGATGTCCTGGGCCTTGGCGTTGGACTGCAGGACCGCAGCGGACGTGGCCGTGGACAGGTACTGCGACAGCGACGGATCGATCGAGGAGTTGCCGACGACCTCGTACCCGCGGCGGTCCGGCAGCAGCGCGGCGTCCACGTCACCGTCGCGCACGGCGCGTTCCGCGGCCGCGACGCTGGTGAACTGCTTGGCCGTGACCGACGACCCACCGCGCGCCTTGTCCGCCATCGACGAGGCGCCGGCGACCGCGCTGCTGCCGGCGGCGTCGACGACACCGACGGTGTCGTCACTGGGCCGGCCGCCCAGCACGGCGGACAGCACGACGACGGCCACGATCGCCACGGCCATCGCCAGCAGTCCGTACCGGAAGGACTTGGCACGGATCTTGGTGGTGATCTCACGCTCGGCGACGATGCGCCAGGCTGGTGTGCTTGCGGACGCGTTCATCCGATGACCTCTCGGTAGATGTCGGACAGGGGTTGGCGCACGACGGTGAACTCGTTGACCGGTGCACGGTCGACGGCCGCGGACAGCAGCGCCGAACGGGTGATGCCGTCCAGCTCGACCAGTGCAGTCGTTCCGTCCACGTCGAGCACGTCGACGCCGCGCAGGTCGCGCAGCCAGGCGGCGTCGGAATCATCGAACGTCACCCTGACCCGTTCGGAGCTCGCAGCCTGCAGGTCCGCGACGCGACCGGCGACGACCACCCGACCCTCGGCGAGGATCACCAGGTCGTCACACAACCGCTCGACCAGGTCGAGCTGGTGACTGGAGAACAGCAGCGGGATGTCATCGGCCTCGTCGGTCAGCAACGACACCATCTGATCGACGGCCACCGGATCCAGGCCGCTGAAGGGCTCGTCCAGCACCAATGCCTCGGGACGGTGGATCAGGGCTGCAGCGATCTGCACGCGTTGCTGGTTGCCGAGCGACATCGAGTCGAGCAGATCGTCACGGCGCGTGCCGAGGTCGAAGTGGTCGAGCAGCTCATCGGCGCGCCGTTCGGCCGAGGCCGAGTCGGCGCCGTGCAGGCGGCCGAGGAAGACCAGCTGTTCAGCCAGCTTCATCCGCGGGTAGAGCCCTCGCTCCTCAGGCATGTATCCGATGCGGCGGCGCTGCTCGACGGTGATGGGAGCGCCATCCCAGAGCACCTCGCCGGCAGTCGGGGCCAGGACGCCGAGGATCATGCGCATGGTCGTGGTCTTCCCGGCACCGTTCGCCCCGACGAATCCGGTGACACGCCCGGGGGTGACGCTGAAGCTCACGTCATCGACGGCCTGGACCTCGCCGAAGCGACGGCTGAGTGCTCGGATCTGCAACATGGCTCCACGCTAGGCACCGGCGCCGGTCCACGCATCGCCCCAACGGCTAGACGTGCTTCATCCGCGCGGCGGAGCGCGGCACACGCCCGGTGACGTTGTCCGCGGCTGCCGTCTCACTCCGTGCTCCGCGCGTCCGGAACGTCAGTCGGGCCCGTCCATCAGGCCGGACTCATGCGCGACGATGACGGCCCGCACCCGGTCGCGCACGCCCAGCTTGGCCAGGACGTGCGACACGTGGGACTTGACCGTCGCCTCGCTGACGAACATGGACCGCGCCATCTCGGCGTTGCTGCTGCCGCGTGCCATCGCCGTGAGCACCGAGCTCTCCCGGTCCGTGAGGTCCGCCAGGCCCGGGTGCACGGACTTGGCGCGTGCCGTCGAGCGCGCGATGACCCGGCGCGTCACCTCGGGCGCCAGCAGCGCATGTCCCTGCGCCATGATCCGGATCGCGGCGACCAGGTCGTCGGGCGGGCAGTTCTTGAGCAGGAATCCGCCCGCACCCGCCTGCAACGCCTCGAACAGGTACTCGTCGTCGTCGAACGTGGTGAGGATGAGCACGCGGGCAGCCGGATCGGCTGCGACGATCTGCCGGGTGGCCTCGATCCCGTCCATCCGCGGCATCTGCACGTCCATGAGGACCACGTCCGGGTGCAGCTCGGCCACGCGTTCGACCGCGATGGCACCGTCCTCGGCCTGCCCCACCACCTCCAGATCGTCCTCGGCGCCGAGGATCATGGCGAACCCGCTGCGGATGAGCTCCTGGTCGTCGACGAGGAGCACGCGCACGCTCACGGGCTCACCGGAACCTGGACGCGTACCCGGAATCCGCCGCCGGGTCGTGGTCCGATGTCGGCGAGACCGCCAAGCATCGAGGCACGCTCACGGATGCCGGCCAGGCCGAACCCGCCGGACTGCTCGACCGACGGGGTCGTCACACCGTCGTCGAGGACCTCGACCTCCACCGCACTCCTGCGGTCGTCGTGCTGGTCCACGTACCGCACGGTGACGCTGATCCGCTGCGCCCGGGCGTGCCGACGCGCGTTCGTGACGGCTTCCTGGGCCACGCGGAACAGCGACGCCCCCACGGTCGAGGGCACCTCGAACGCCGCGCCCACCTGCGAGAACGTGACGATCGGTCGAGTCCCTTCGTCGGCCGCGAGGGTGTGCAGCGCCGTCAGGTCGGGCTGCGGGACGCGATCGCCGTCGTGGGAGTCCGCCCGCAGCAGGCCGACCAGCTGGTGCATCTGCGCGACAGCCTGCCGCGAGGACCGTTCGATGGTGTCGAGCGCGCGCCGCGCATCCTCCGGACTCGATTGCAATACGCGGCCAGCACCGGCGGCCTGGACACCGATGCCGCTGACGTGGTGGGCGACCACGTCGTGCAGGTCGCGCGCGATCCGCAGGCGTTCGGCCTGCACCGCGCGCTCGCGCTCGTCGTGCTGGAGCTCTCGCTCACGCTCGGCCTGCTCGGCGATCTTGCTGCGCTGGCGGGCGCTGCGCCACGCCGCCTGACCCCACGCCATCGCGCCGAGGAAGTACACCACGTTGATCAGCAGCGAGTAGATGATGATCGCCGTCTCCGGTCCCACCATCCCGGTCCGGGGCCGATCGGGCGCGGTCGACGTGGCGAACTCCCATGCCAACCACCCGAACATCGCCACCAGCACCACCGCGCTGGTCAGCAGCAGGCGGCGCGGCCGGCTCGACCAGGCCCACGCGCTGTAGAGCGCGGCGAACAGCACGATCTGGATCGTGAAGATGACCCCGAACTCCTGGAGTCGCTCAGCGATCGTGATGAAGACCGCCGACTCGGCCAGCAGCGTGCCGAGCGGGAACCGACGACGACCGACCAGCAGCAGCCCCGCCAGCGCGAACCACAGGTAGGCCTCGACGCCGCGCCATCCCAGGGAGGCTCCGTTCGCGCTGTGCCAGATCTGCACGGACGCCACGGAGACCACCGTCGCGGCCACGCCGACCACCACGTCGAGGCGAAGCTGTTCGGGCGTGGGTGGCGGCCTGGTCCAGGATCGAGCGGGGACGAGCACCCGCCGAGCCTACCGAGGCCGGCGACCGGGTCAAGATCGCGATCTGACCCGCCAGATTCGCATGGTCTGCCCCGAACCTTCCTGAGACGTCGGTGCAGGGGTGCCGCAGTTGGGCGAAGGCGTAGGCTGGACGCCGTGACCATTGCACCGGAAGGCCGAAAGTTGTTGCGGCTCGAGGTCCGCAACGCCGAGACCCCGATCGAGAAGAAGCCCGAGTGGATCAAGACCCGGGCCAAGATGGGTCCGCAGTACAACGAGCTGATGAAGCTGGTGAAGAGCGAAGGCCTGCACACCGTCTGCCAAGAGGCCGGTTGCCCCAACATCTTCGAGTGCTGGGAGGACCGCGAGGCCACCTTCCTCATCGGCGGTGAGCAGTGCACCCGCCGCTGCGACTTCTGCCAGATCGATACCGGCAAGCCCGATCCGCTGGACCGCGACGAGCCCCGACGGGTGGCCGAGAGCGTCCAGCAGATGGAGCTTCGCTACGCCACCATCACCGGGGTCGCCCGTGACGACCTGCCCGACGGTGGGGCGTGGCTGTACGCCGAGACCGTCCGCAAGATCCACGAGCTGAATCCCGGCACCGGCGTCGAGAACCTCATCCCCGACTTCAACGGCAAGCCCGACCTGCTGACCGAGGTGTTCGAGTCGCGCCCCGAGGTGTTGGCTCACAACGTCGAGACGGTGCCGCGCATCTTCAAGCGGATCCGTCCCGCGTTCCGGTACGACCGGTCGCTCGGCGTCATCACCCAGGCGCGCGACTTCGGCCTCGTCACCAAGAGCAACCTCATCCTCGGCATGGGCGAGACGCGCGAGGAGGTCTCCCAGGCGCTGGCGGACCTGCACGCGGCCGGCTGCGACCTGATCACCATCACGCAGTACCTGCGTCCGTCCAAGCGGCACCACCCGGTGGAGCGTTGGGTCAAGCCCGAGGAGTTCGTGGAGATGAAGGACGAGGCGGACGAGATCGGCTTCGCCGGCGTGCTGTCCGGGCCGCTGGTCCGTTCCTCGTACCGTGCTGGCACGTTGTACAAGCAGGCGATCGAGCGGCGCGAGACCGCAGCGTCCGTGCAGTCGTAGACTGTCGACCATGTCCAACGCCGCACCCGCGCCCGCGAAGGGTCGTATCCGCCAGCTTCGTCAGGCGTACACGATCACCAAGAAGTCCGACCGCAACATCGGGCTGATCCTGCTGCTGACCTTCCTGGTCGCAGGTGGCATCTTCGGCGCGATCAGCTTCCTGGTGTTCGGCCAGTCGACGCTCGGTCTGATCCTGTCGATCCTGTTCGGCGTGCTCGTGGGCGTCCTGGCCATGCTGATCATCTTCGGACGGCGCGCGCAGACCGCCGCCTACGCCCAGGTCGACGGTCAGCTGGGCGCTGCCGCCGGCGCGCTGCAGATGCTGCGCAAGGGCTGGGACGTCAAGCCGGCCGTCGCCTTCACCAAGAGCCAGGACGTCGTGCACCGCGTCATCGGACGACCGGGCGTGATCCTGGTCGGCGAGGGGAATCCGGCCCGTCTGCGCAACCTGTTGAGCTCGGAGAAGAAGAAGCACGCCCGCATCGCCGGTGACGGCGTCCCGGTGGTCGACATGATCGTCGGCGGCGCCGAGGGGCAGGTGGCGCTGAAGCACCTGACCAAGAAGATCCAGAAGCTGCCCAAGAAGATCAAGCCGTCCGAGATGACCACGTTGCTGTACAAGGTCAAGGCGCTCGACGCGATGCGTCCGGTGGCCCCGATGCCCCGCGGCCCGGTGCCGACGAGCATGAAGGGCCAGCGCAAGGCGATGAGGGGCTAGCGCTACCGTCTCACCTCGCGGGACCCGGTGACGATGTCGTGCAGGCCCCGGCCTTCCTTGTTGCGCACGATCGCCGGGATCACCAGGCACACCAGTGCGGTGCGGAGCAGTCCCCACCCGAGGCCCACGGGGCCGCCGTCGGGGTTCTCCACCCGGATGCCGACCACGCGCTTGCCGATCGAGTAGCCGAGCAGGCCGACCAGCAGTCCCACCTCTGCGACGAAGAAGCCCGTGATCACCAGATTCTGGAGCGGATTGTCAGGCGGGTAGCTGACCTCGGTCAGCGCGGTCGCGCTGAGCGCGGCGACGATCCAGTCGATCACCAGGGCGAGCAGGCGGCGGCCGAACGGCGCTGACTCCATGGACCTGAGCCTAGTGGCCACGCCCTCGAGCCGAGACCGCACACCTGCGGGCCAGGACTTGTAACATGCCTGAAACAATCAAGAGATGGTTGGGTAACTGCTTCGCCATATCGTGAGGGCCATGGTGCGGTGACACGCATGCTTGGACACTGACGATCGATCCAGGCCGCGCAGCGGCCGAGGAAGGCTACACATGTTCGGCAACGCCGACGAGCTCTTCAAGTTCATCAAGGACGAGGGCGTGGAGTATCTCGACGTCCGATTCACCGACCTTCCCGGCATCCAGCAGCAGGTCACGTTGCCGGCTTCGACCTTCGACGCGGACATGGTGCAGAGCGGCGTGGCCTTCGACGGCTCGTCGATCCGCGGCTTCCAGACCATCGACCAGTCCGACATGGTGCTGTTCCCGGACGTCGGGACCGCCTTCGTCGATCCGTTCAAGGCGCGCAAGACGATCGCGATGGAATTCTTCGTCCACGACCCGATCACCGGTGAGGCGTACTCGCGCGATCCGCGCAACATCGCCCGCAAGGCCGAGGCGTACCTCGCCACGACCGGGATCGGCGACACGGCCTTCTTCGCCCCCGAGGCCGAGTTCTACATCTTCGACCGGGTGAACTTCGGCACCAGCGCCAACAAGTCGTTCTATGAGATCCAGTCCGCCGAGGCCGCCTGGTCGACCGGCGATCACATCGACGACAATCGCGGGTACAAGGTGCGCTACAAGGGCGGCTACTTCCCTGTCGCTCCGACGGATCAGACCGCCGACCTGCGCAACGACATGATGTCCAACCTCACCGATGCGGGCCTGCTGCTGGAGCGCGGACACCACGAGGTCGGCACCGGCGGACAGGCCGAGATCAACTATCGCTTCGACACCCTGCTCAAGGCTGCCGACGACACCATGAAGTTCAAGTACATCGTGCGCAACACGGCGTGGGCGAACAATCAGACGGTCACCTTCATGCCGAAGCCGATCTTCGGCGACAACGGCTCGGGCATGCACGTGCACCAGTCGATCTGGAACGAGGGCAAACCGTTGTTCTACGACGAGTCCGGCTACGGCGGGCTGTCGGACCTCGCCCGCTACTACATCGGCGGCATCTTGAAGCACGCGCCGTCGCTGCTGGCGTTCACCAACCCGTCGGTGAACTCCTACCGCCGCCTCGTGCCGGGCTTCGAGGCGCCGATCGCCCTGGTGTACTCGGCCCGCAACCGATCGGCGTGCGTGCGCATCCCGATCACCGGCGCGAACGCCAAGGCCAAGCGCATCGAGTTCCGCTGCCCCGATCCGTCGGCCAACCCCTACCTCGCCTTCTCGGCGCTGCTGCTGGCCGGGCTCGACGGCATCAAGAACAAGATCGAGCCCCCGGCCCCGATCGACAAGAACATCTACGAGCTGCCGCCGGAGGAGTACGACGCCATCGACATGGTGCCGACCTCACTGGATGCGGTGCTCAACTCGCTCGAGGCCGATCACGAGTTCCTCCTCGCCGGCGACGTCTTCACCCCCGACCTGATCGAGACGTGGATCGACTACAAGCGCACCGAGGAGATTCTGCCCGTGCAGCTGCGGCCGCACCCGCACGAGTTCGAGCTCTATTACGACATCTAAACTGTTCGGACTGGAATAGCAGGGTGCTCACGCTGTGAATCCCCCGCTTGTCCGCAGATGGTCCGCAACGTCTGGCACCTGGGCCGCGATCACACCGTCGATCGCGGCCCTTGTGCTGTCGTCCGAGTCCGGTCGCAGGTGGCCGTAGGTGTCGAGCGTCGTCTTGGCCGACCTGTGACGTGTCGAAGTCAGTCACTCCCCCCTGGGACAAGCTCGACGGACCGGAGCGAACGGTGACGCTCCTGCTCACAAGTCGCGAGTCCTGCGCGCTCAACCGCAACTACTTCAACACGAAGATCTGGCGGCCAGCATTGGAAGAGGTGAAAGTTGAGTTGAAGCGTGAGAACGCATGCCACGCACTCCGGCATTTCTACGCAAGCACACTGCTGGATGCGGGTGAGTCGATCAAGGCTCTCAGTGAGCACCTCGGACACGCCGATCCCGGGTTCACGCTGCGGACCTACACCCACCTGATGCCGAACTCGGCAGAACGCACCCGCAAAGCCATCGACGCGACATTCGATCGGATCACACCTCCCGACGAGGGCCGCGCTCGTCAGGACTCGCCATGACAGCGACAGCGCCACTACGTGGGCCGCTCGGCGCGAGCCGATTCGATGCGGGAGCTCGCGGCTGTGGAGGCTGGCCAGGGGTGGTCGAGCCTCCCACGGCGACGATGGCGCGGACAGTGCGAGCAAGTGCGGCCGGCTCGTCGAGTGAGGCGGGGTTCGTTCGCTCGATGCGTCGTGAGGGGTTGTGGGTGCGGCCCAGATTCCACGCTGGCGGCCAGGATCAGGTGGTCGGGTTCTCGGTGGCCGCACGCCCCGGGCATGGACAGCGGGCCGAATGGCGAGCGGCGGGCAAGCTCGGCCGTGACCTCACGCTGCCGCGCCTTCGGGACGGGTGGAACCAGCCCGAGCCCACTGTCGCGGCCGCCGCTTCGATTGAGGCCGGCGACGAGTGGCGGGCCGCCTGGCGTGGAGCGCCGATGGCACAGCCCGACGCCGAAACGGTCCTCGTCGACGACGCCACCTGGCACCGCTGCGTCGAGCAAGTTGCGGTCGCTAACAAGCACCTGACTCAGGTCCCGGTTGGCGATCATGCGGCATGGGCTCAGGCAGCGCACGAGGCCTCGGGAGTTTTGGCGGCGTGGATCCTGCGAACTGAGCAGACGCCCGGGGAGCTCGCGGGACCGTCCGACATGTTGGCTCGGTCGGCCGCCCTGCACCGGCGCGAGGCGCCGACACCACTTCAGCGGGTGAGCATGCGAGGTACAGCCGGGACGGTCCTAGCGATCGCGGCCGCCGGGTCGGGTTCTAAGACCGCTCGGGCGATGGTTATCCGGCAGCTAATCGTCACTGCAAAGGCGTTCAGCGTGGCTGCACAGCGCACCAGTCAGATCAACCAGGTAGCGGCGTGGAACGCGTCAGCTCGTCGAGACCTCGAGACGGTGGCCACGCGGATGGCGGCCGGCGCCAAGATCACGCCGAAGCAGGACAGCAGACCGGGCCGGACGGTCAACCCGGCCGTGCCCAATGAGTTGAAGCGCGCGCAGGAGCGGGCGAACCGAGGTCGCGGCAGTCGCGATTTCGACAGGTAGAGATCATTTAGCTAGGGGAACAGCAGATGAGTGAACCGACAGAAGATCCAAGCGGCGAGGTCATGGGCAAGGCGGCCCGAGTGGTGGTCGCGGCCGCGGCCGCCGTGGCGCGCAAGGTAGCTGACCAGCTGCGCGAGCAGGCTGATCAGCGGCGGGCAGCAGAAGGGGCGGAGGCGGACCGGCTGCAGGCCCGCTGGGAAGCCGGCCGAGCGGCCGCACGTGCTCAGCTGGCCCCGGTCGACGAGCGGTGGCTGCAGCGGGCAACACCAGACCAGGCCGCAGAAGCGTGGGGCACAGCGCACGCCTGGTCCAGCGTCGACCCATCCTTCCGTGATGACGAGGTTCGCCTCGAGCAAGGCATCCGGGACAGGTGGGGCGTGGACGTGCAGGATCTCAGCGACGAGGCCAGCCTTCGGCACGCGGCCGACGTCGAGCGAGAAGACGCTCGAGACGAGAGAGCCGCCGGCAACGCCGATGAGATCGCCGCCGGCGGAGTGCTAGTAGGAACCAAGGACGAGGTAGCCGCCCTGGAGGACTCGTCAAGGGAGTTCTCCAACGCAGAGACGTCGGCCGACGCTGCTGCTTCGCTGGACGCGTCAGCAGACGAGGCGGGTTATGACTCGGACGCTTGCCGAGAACAGCTCTCGCAGCGTGCGGTCGACTCGGGGGTCGACCCGGAGGTCGCACAGGGCCGTGGACGCGCCGCGAACGCGAACGCGGTGCCCGTCAAGGGCGCCACCCGGCGCCAGCGGACAGAGGGTAAGGCTCGCCGCCGGGGCGGTGACAAGCAGAAGACCCGTTCGGATCAGCTGAGCCGGTAACGACCGGCCAAGCCCGGTCAGGTGGTGGTCGACCAGACCCCGCTGTCCACCACCTGACCGCGCCGCCGCCCTGGTGATCCGTCGCGTGCTTCCAGCACAGGGGGATGGCCAGCACCGTGGTGTCGGTATGTAGCTGGGCGATCGCCTCGGCGGCGCCGAAGTAGTTAGCCGCTGAGCGCGGTGTGTCATCCAGGTCGTTCATGACTCCAAAGAATTATTCTTTTCTTCGACAGGGGTTGCTTGCCGCTACGACATGGTGTCTGATCAGGTCAGCCGCACGGCGTTTGTTAGTCGGCGGTCTAGGTTTCATCACGTTGAGGTGGTGGACGACTGAGCTCGGGGACTCTACTTATGCGTATTTGCGGCACTTCTACATCTACTGTTCGGTGCCGCGGGGTCGCACTGGCAACGTCATGTTTGCTTGCCGTGGCCTTACTGATGGCAGCACCGTCGCAGGTCGGCGCTGTCGAAGCAGGCGACGAGTTCTCTGCTCCGAAGTCGATGGGCAACAAGAACAAGGGCGTTGGAAGCGAGTCTGATCTAGGTGTGGCGTTGGCGAAGGCGAAGGAGTCCGGCAAGCGATCGGAGGTGAAGAGTCGTCGCACATCGTCGCGGTCGACGTTTGCGAATCCGGACGGGACTGTCACCGACGAGACGGCGCAGACGCCGGTGCGAGCAGAGAACGACCGGGGTGATCTGGTGCCGATCGACACCTCGCTGAGGTCGGAAGGAGGTCGTCTCGTGCCGGAGGCAGTGTCGAACGATGTGTCGTTCTCTGCCGATGGGGATGGCGCTTTGGCCACGTACGAGCCGGCTGGCGGAACGAGTCTGAGCCTCACCTACGCCAGTAATGTCGGTCGGGCAGCCGTCGAGGGGTCGAAGGCGACGTACGACGTGGATGGTTCTGACGACGAGTCGGTGTCAGTGGCGGCTACCTCGGACGGTCTGTCCACGCAGGTGGTGTTGGACACGATGCCTGACACGGCAAGTGGTGCTCCGACGTATTCCTATGACTTCACGGTTAAAGGTCTCCAGGCGGAGCTGGACGGTCAGGTGCTGACCTTCTCTAACGCCAAGGGTGACGTGGTGGCTCAGACTCGGCCCTTGGAGATGTGGGATGCAGCTCGTGACGAGGCCGGTGATCCGTCCAACGTGCAGTCGGTGGACGCTTCGCTGGAGAACACGGCATCGGGTGTCAGGTTGAATCTTGTCCCGTCGGTGGACTTTCTGGCCGACCCCAAGACGGTCTATCCCGTGGTGGTCGATCCGGTGATCTCGCCGGTGACGCAGGAGGGTGACACGTTCTACTACTCCGATCAGCCTTCGTCGGATCACCGGGCTGGCGACTATCGGCTGCGAACGGGTCGGGTCGGCAGCCGCACGTACCGATCGTTGGTCACATTTGCCTATAAGGCATACCGCGGACAGGTGGTGACTGCGGCGTCGTTGCGGCTGCGTCAGTACTACGCGCCCACGTGCACGCCGAAGAGCACCGACGCGTTACCGGTAACAGC
Source organism: Propionibacteriales bacterium (assembly GCA_038242985.1). Lineage (GTDB taxonomy): Bacteria > Actinomycetota > Actinomycetes > Propionibacteriales > Nocardioidaceae > Aeromicrobium. Next base: position 16,889 of record JBBSRN010000002.1, read on the forward strand.
GGACAGGTCTTCGTACATCAACTGGAGCAACAGGCCGGCGGTCAGCACCGATGCACGGTTTAAGACCATGGGCTTGTTCAATTCCGGTAACACCCAGTGCCAAGACGCTTTCGCAAGTCTTGACGTCACCCCGATGGTCAATGCCTGGGCCGGCAGTGTCCTCGACGGCGACACCGCGGGACAGGGTCGTCAGGGCATCGAGTTGAGGGCCTCGAATGAGGCCGAGGCGAGCAACGAGAAGCGGTTCTGTTCGGTGAACTTGTCTGGTGACCCGAGTGCCAACTGCAACGATCCCGGATGGGTGCCGGTGTTGTCGGTGACGTATGCGGCCGATCTGGGCAAGCAGTCCTGGTACTCGATGACCGACCACCAGCTCGGCGACAAGTCGAGTGTGTCGGTCAACAACAAGAACGGCAATCTGCTGGCCCAGTCCGGCGACGTCGACATCAATGGCCTCGGTCTGGACACCAGCGTGGGCCGGGCCTACAACTCTCAGTCCGGGGAGAAGTCGAGTCTCGGTCAGGGTTGGGCGCTCACACTTGGCCCGGATGTGTACCTGGAGCGGAAGAGCGCCTATCGCTTCGACTACCACGCCCCGGGTGGGACAGTGCTCGGATCGTTCATCCGGAAGTCTTCGTCGACCGGGTCAGCCGACTACAACGAGTTCACCACACCGACCGGTGGATCACGAGCGGACTTGTCGCAGTCTGGGACGCAGTTGACGTTGAAGTTCCACGGAAGTCAGAAGAAGTACGTGTTCAACACGTCGATGTCCACTGATGGCAATGCGTACCTGAAGCTGGTAAAAGACAGGTCGGACAACCAGATCACGATTAACTACCCGACCACGTCGACCGGTCGACCGAAGATGACCTCGATCCAGCACGACGGCGCCTCTGCGTCGACGCCAGATTCGGTGGTGCAGGTGACCTACGGGACCGGTGCCACCGCGAGTATGGTCACCAAGTTGTCGCACACATTCGCGATGACATCGGGTCCGAACTCGCCCACCACGACGCGGACGTGGACCTACGCCTACGCAGATGGTCGGCTTAGCGCATATCAGGACCCGGATGGAAAGAGCACGATGTACCAGTACTCGTCGGACGCGAATCTGCTGGCGAAGATCACTGATCCGGTTAACAGCAGCGGGGCGTCTCCAACCACCTCGGTGGCCTACGGTTTCGACGACGGGCTGCAGGTCAACCAGGTTTCTGAGGTGTCCTACCAGTACGGGTCCGCCAGCGGGGACCACTACGACTACACCTGGGACTACCGCACCGGTGAAGGCCAGCGGCCGGCTCGGTGTGATGGCAGCGGAAGCAACTTCAGTGTCGTCACCGATCCCAACGACAACGACACCACCTATTGCTACCGGTCTCGCAACGACGCCGGCGGCAACGACAAGACCTGGGTCTACGACGGTCTGGGCAATGCCCGTTCCACTGAGTACAGCGCCGACAACGGACCGGTGAACATCACCTCCCCCACAGGTCAGAGCACCAGCGGCGGTGGTTCGACGGTCGCGACGTACTCCAACAATTTTCCCGACCGCGTCGACTCGATAACGGAGCCGAAGAACACCGCCGGATCCAGCAACACCAGCAGCTCTGCCGGCTTCGAATACTCCAACTCCACATCGGTGGCTGGCGGTTCCTACCTGCCCACGGCAGTGAACAACACGAGCAAAGATTGCAATCGGTACGGCTACGACGACCAAGGACGCACCACTACCGCCTACTCCGGCATCACCCCCAACCTGTCAACAGGTGTGTGCGGGTCCGCATCAGGTGCCGATGCCGAGTATCACGTGGCCTACAACGACAACGGCACCATCAAGGAAACCCGTGATGGAAACGCCGGTGCCTCGCCCACCACCGCCGACAAGACGATCTACACCTACTGGGCCTCCGGCGACACCGGATTCGTCGCTGGCATAACCGGGCAAGTCAAGTCAATCCGCAAACCCGGCGGCGACTGCGCCACCGGTACCGGGCGCAAGTTGTGCACGTCGTTCACCTACGACGGCGCAGCCCGGGTGGCGTCGATCACCGACGGGCGAGGCATCGTCACCAACTACGCCTACGACAACAACGACCGCACCACCGCGGTGCACTTCAACAACGGCAACAACACCACCTGTCTGCTGGGGTTGTCGACCTGCCTGAAGTACACCTACGACGCCGAGGGGAACCTGACCCAACGCGCCGGCGCGGAGACCACCACGTTCTCCCACGACCGTCTCAACCGGATGATCCAACAGTCAGTGCCGTCCGAAACCCTGGGAGCGAACGATGTCATCGGGCTCGCTTATGACGGCACCGGGAACCTGACTTCGTTCGCCCAGACCCTGGCCGCGGCGACCGCGACCCACACCGTCACCTACGGGTACGACGCAGCGAACCGGCTCAATCGGGTCACCGAAGGGGGCGAGGACATCACGATCAGCACCGACGACGACGGCAGAACCCAGTCCATCACCTATCCGAAGCCGGCCGGCACCAGCGGTGCCAGGGTTGAGTACGACTACTTCGGCAACGGCAAACCCAAGCAGCAGCGCATCGAGACCCACGCCGGCGCCGAGACCGCGAAGATCTCCTACGACTACGACAAGGTCATCTCCATCCTCGGTATCAGTGTCACGATCGACACCCCACAGCTGCAGTCACGCAAGGTCACGCAGTCGACGTTCGCGGATCAGAAGGGCACCACGGACTACGTCTACAGCAAGCAGCGCCTCACCTCCGCCACGGACTCCAACGGCCCGAACTACACCTACGAGTACGACAAGATCGGCAACTTGACCCAAGATGCTGCCGGCGGGACGACCACCAACTACGGCTACAGCAAAGCCGGAGAACTGTGTTGGCGCGGCGCCAGCACAGGCACGAAGCTCGCCCAAACCTGCCCGTCAACACCAAGCGGCAACACGACCATTGAGCACGACGCCGCCGGCAACAGCCTCGGATCGTCCACCAACTCGTACACCGTCAACGACCGCAACCAGGTCACCGACATCGACGACACGGCCATGACCTACACCGACCAAGGCAACGACCTACGAGCCAACAACGGCACCACCCGCGAGATCAACAGCCCCCTAGGCATCAGCGCCGTCCGCAAAGGCTCGACCATCACCTACCTGGTTCGCGACCCTTCCGGAACGATCTTGTCGACCCGGACCGGGACCACCCGAACGAACTTCGTCACCGAACCCAACGGCAACGCCACCTGGCTGCTCAACCCCGCCGGCACCCAGATCGCTGGCTACAAGTACGCCCCCTACGGCGGCACCGACACCTATGGCGGCGCCACCGCCGACAACAACCGCTTCCGCTGGCTCGGCGCACCACAAAACACCACCAGCACCGGCGACAATGGCCACTACAAACTCGGAGCCCGCTACTACGACACCCACGCCCACTTCACCCAACCCGACCCCATCGCAGGCGGCATCGGCGACCCACGCACCATGACCTCCTACAACTACGCCGGCGGCGACCCCATCAACCAAGCCGACCCCTCTGGGAACTACTTCGGCACCATCGTGAAGTACGCGGTTGCTGGCTATTCGGCTTATGCTGCCGGCGAGTCGGTCTCCAAGGCGGTTGCGGCTGCGGCGGGGGGTGACCTCAGGGAAGCTGGAGGACTTGTGACTAGTCTCGCCGTTGGTTCGGTCGTGACTGCCGGCTGCGGGTATGCCGTCGGCGCGGCGACTCTAGGGGTCGGAGCTGTCTACTGCGCCGGCGTTGGTGCGTACGCCGGGTCGGGCGCCTACAACTACATCACGACTGGGAGCGTCGCAGGAGTCTGATGAGTGATCGGAAGAATCATCCTCGTGGGCGCGCGCTCTTGATATGGGTTGTCGTGATTGCCTTTTTGGCCGGTGTCACAGTTTCTGCCGTTCGGGGTCAGAGCTCGGGAGGGCTGACAGGAGTCGGGCTGTTCTTCGTGCTCCTGCCCATCGCATTGTTAGCAGGGCGAAAGTCTAAATAGCCGCAGGCCGTCTCAACCGCCGCGTGCATCGGGACTCGCGGCGCGGAGATGTCTGTAGCGAAGGCGACGGCATATCCTCGAACCCGGAGAAGTTCGGCTGTCTGCACCGGCGGCTTCAGTTGGCGACACAGGGGCGGTTTCAACCGGCAGGCTACTGGATGGCGTGGCTTCAACTCCCATATGTTCAACACAATCTAGATTGGCAGAGCCAATCCGAGCGCTGATTTCGATGCCGCACCGACGTGGCATCGCTCCAGTTGCGAGGAAATTGGGTCTGCCCAGTTTTGTTGAAGCTCTGACTTAGTCGTCCTCTACGAAGAGGCCGGGTGGCACGGAAAGGACAGGGATCTGTCGAACGCGGGCGGCGTCGTGACCTCTGCTGGCAGAGCAGCCTTTGAATGGCCCGTTGGGGTCGGTGAGCACGCCCAGGTGGTAGTCCGCGTGGTCACGTAGCCAGGTGGAGATTCCCGTTCCCGGGTCTTGGCGCAACTGTTCGAATGAGCGGTGAAGTGCTTCGAGCCGCACGATCGCCGCCGCGTGACGCCACCACTCAGGGCACCATGTTCGCGTGGTGACGTCGGTGTCGGTCCAGAGGATCTCGGCCAAGAATTCTTCGATGAATTCAGGGAGCGTCGCGTAACGCGGTGCGGCGGGTTCTGTTTCGGTATCGCCAATCGGTGGTGGCTCGAGGTCGAGGTCGGCGCCAATCGTCTCGATCGATTCGTTGGCGGGTGGTTCTCCTAGGGACCGCTCCCCCACGGCGCGGCCGCTCATGGGCGATGCTGGGGACTGTGGGCGGCGATGGACGCTTCGACCGCGGCGCGGTCTGATCCTTCGTACCAAGGCTGGGTGCGGGCGAGAGCCGGCACGGCACCGGAGGCGAACACGACCATTCGCCCGGGGTCGAGCGCGGCGAGGTCGGCGACGTCAAGGATCTTGTCGCTGCGGTGCTGTTGGGAGATGGAGCGCCCAGATTGGCGTTGGAATGAGGTGGATGAGTCCACATGGGTGTAATCGCCTACCAGTTGCGCGACTTCGTTCAGGAATTCGACTTCGGATACGCCGCCGCCGTAGACCTTGACGTTGGCGGCTGACCAGAGCTTGCGCATGCCGTCTCGGCCCCAGGCGTCTACGCCTTGTGACCAGGACTGCAGGAACGTGAGCATGTTGACCCCGCGCGACCCGTAGTGCGAGTACAGGTTGGGCAACTCATTCCAGCGGCATACGTTCGCGGCCTCGTCCAAGACGACGACCATTGGTGTGGTCAGTCGGCCCGAGGGCTGGGTCTTGGCGTGGTCCTCAGCGGCCTCGCAAACTGCGACGGTCAGGGCCGTGACGAGCGGGCCGGCGTTGCCGCGACCCTCGCGGGAAAGGCTGTAGAGGGTGTCTGTGCCCGTGGCGAACTCAACAGGGTGGAACTCGATGGTGCCATGGGTGTGCGTGACCCACCTGGTGGCCTGGCGGTTGGTGAGGAACGAGGCGACCTGTTGCGCTGTGCCGTAGACGCCGGCGCGCTGCTTGTCAGGTGAGCCGACCACCCCGCGCACGGATGCTGCCGGCAGCGGGTAGTCGTGACGGGTCAACACGGTGGCCGGTGTGTCGTCGTTCGGGTCGGTGATCCACAGGTACACGTCGGTGATCGACCGCCGGTCGAGCGCGGCTGCGAGCAGCAGGTTGCCCAAGAGCTCGAGCGCGGCGGAGTCGAAGAACGCGTCAGTTCGGGCGCCGGGCTTTCTTGATGCGGACGCGAACACCTCAGCCAGTGCCTGTGCCTTAGTTTCGTCGGTGACGTAGGTCAGCGGGTTCCACCACCACGTAACCGGTTCGTCGACGAGGGCCTGTGGGTCGAAGACCCACACCTGACCGGCCTTGGCCCGGATGTCGCGGGTCGCGTCGACGACGTCTCGCTTGTTGCTGGTCGCGACCACCGCTCCCGGTGCAGCCAGGATGGCGGGGATGACTCGGCCGGTGGTCTTGCCGGTTCGGGGGCCTGCGATGTCGACGGACACGGCTTCCCAGTCCTGGTAGATCATCTGACCACCGGCAATGGTTCGCCCGATCGGCAGACCGGGACCAGCGTTGACGCCGAGTCGCTGGGCGGTGCGGCTGGTTGAGCGTTTCGACACGGTCGCGATCGAGCGTCCACGCCCCATTCGAGACGCCGCCTTGTCGACGCGAGCACTGCGGTGACGAAGCCGCACCACGAGCATCACCACGGCTGCGATGACGACGATGGCGGTCACAGCTTCGGCGATGAGCACCGTGGTGGCCGTGGAAGTCCACACCACGTCTTCGGTGAACAGGCCGATGACCACGGCGAACGGGTTCGCCGGCGGCGCTGGCGTCTGGTTGATCTTCGCCGCCAGGTGGGTCGCGACCCAGATCGACCCGAGCCCGAGCATGGTGGTGCTGATTGCGACGCCTAGGCCGATGGCCTCAAGATTCGCTGACGGTGCGGTGCCGCGCTGCTTGATCGAGGACATGTCAGATCGCCTGTGTTCCCAGAAGGCTGGTGCCATCGGTTGGCTCGGTGACGTCGTGCCATCTCTTGTTGGTGTCGTTCACAGCTCGTTCGACGTCGGTCAGGGTGACTTGGAACGGGATGCCGGGGCGGCCACCGACTTTGACCAGGAACTTGCCCCGTCCTGGTGGTTCGGCTTCGCGGCCTGTTTGTGGGTCCCACGACGGTGGTGCGGACCAGGAGCTGAAGCGGGAGAACGCTGAGCTAAAACGCGCGAACGCGATCTTGAGGTCGGCTTCGGCTTTCTTCGCGGCCGAGCTCGACCGGCCACAGCGTTGATCGTGACCTACATCGATTCAGTCGCGAGGACCCGCGGCACCGGTGGTCTGCGTGACGCAGAGTGACGACACCACGCGACGAGCGAGCCATCTACTTACGCTTGTCGATACTATCGGCACGCGTTAGAATAGTCCCGTGATCCGGTCCTTCAAGAACGCCGACACAGAGAAGGTCTGGAACCGCGATCACGTCCCGTCCTTCGGACCTGAACTGCAACGAGCGGCACAGAAGAAGCTTCGCCTTCTCAACGCGGCCACACAACTGAACAGCCTGCGAGTACCTCCGGGCAACCGCCTGGAGAAACTGGTCGGCAACCGAGCCCGGCCAGCACTCGATCCGCATCAACGACCAATACCGAATCTGCTTCGTCTGGCTCGACAACGGTGCCGACGAAGTCGAGATCACCGACTACCACTGAGAGGAGCCAGACCATGACCATCCCCCGCAAGCGGGAGGTGCCCCCAGCACACGACCCGATCACACCGGGCGAGATCCTGCTGACCGAGTTTCTGGAGCCACTGGGAATCACCCAGTACCGCTTGGCCCAGGCCACCGCACTCCCCCAGACCCGGATCAGCGAGATCGTCCGAGGCAAGCGGTCCATCACCACCGAGACAGCCCTACGACTTTCCAAGGCACTGGGCGTCGACGACCGGTTCTGGATCAACATCCAGACCGACTACGACCTCGAGATCGAACGCGACCGCCACGGCGCCGAACTCGACAAGGTCACCGCGCTCGTCGCAAGCTGAAATCCGCCCCGCGTGGCCAGCGCCAATCGGACGAAACGGGCCATCGACTCAGTCTTCGGCGCGAAAGCCCAGGACCCGGGCCGTCGAGGACGAGGGATGACGACCGCCGTTTGCGTCGAGGGCCACGGCCCGCAACCAAGACGACAACATTTGTTCCTCAAAATGGGTACAATCGTTGTCGTGGCAGATTCGACGCTCGTCCGGCTCGGCTCCATCGCGGAACGACGATGGGGTCTGGTCACGACTGCCCAGGCTGAGGGCGTCGGAGTCTCGCGCAAGCAACTCGCTCGGATGGCCTCAACGGGTGCGATCGAGCGCCTGGCACAAGGGGTCTACCGAATGCCCGGGGCGCCGCCGCAAAACCACGAAGCGATCTACGCGGCATGGCTTGCGCTGGGCGGTGCGACCTCGCCTCGGAGCGAGGCTGGCGTCACCCCGGTTGTTGCCGCGGGTGTCACGGCCGCGGCCGTCCACGAGATCGGCGACTTCCTCCTTGACGGCTTCGACTTCATGGTTCCGTCCCGCAAGGGAACACGGATTCACGGCGTACGCCTGCGGATTCGCGAGCTGACCAGAGCCGAGGTCATTCCCGTCGATGGACTACCGACGCTGACCGTTGAGCGCACAATCGCCGATCTGGTCGAGATCGGAACCGACCTTTCGCTGGTGGTCGACGCCGCGCGCGACGCGATCCGTGCAGACAAGCTGGTCGCCCCGGACCGCCTAGTGGCCTACCTTTCCCCCTTCGCGATACGCCGGAAGATCGACGGCAGGACCCTGGCGAACGACCTGTTCGAGCTGGCCGGTGTAAGCCCGGAAGGATGGGACAACTGTGACTGAGCACGAGGGCTATCGCGACTGGCGTGCCCTTGAGCTTGCCATCAAGGATGCCGCCAAGAAGTCTGCCCAGCAGGCAGGTCCTGGAGTCAGCGCGGCGACCGTCGACGCCCAGATCCGTCAGGCGCGCTTCGACGGTTCCTCTCTCGGGTCTTCGCCGACGGTGAGGAGTCCGAGTGGCTCCTCAAGGGCGGCATGAGCCTGCTCGCTCGGGTGCCCAGATCACGCACCACCAAGGACATGGATCTAGCCGCGCAACATGCGACCGATATGGCTGAGGCCGAGCATTCACTGGTCGACCTGGTCGCAGTCGACCTCGGCGACCACCTGACGTTTCGGCTGATCCGCTCCATGCCAACCGGACTCGGCGACAACCAACCCGGGGTCACAACGAGGCGCTACATCTTTGCCTGCATCGACATCGACCACGACTCCCAAGTCGACACCATGACGGTCGATGTCGTCGTCGGTCCCCCACCCGTCGGAACTCCCGAAGTCGTCGAGCCCGCCAACCGGCTGCACCTACGCCGACCTCTGATCACGCACCCCTACCGGCTCTATCCGGTGGCCGACCAGATCGCCGACAAAGTCTTCGCCACCATGGACACCAACTATCCCGGCGGCAAGCGCAGCAGCCGGGTCAAGGACTTGATCGATCTGGTCATACTCGCCCACAGTCAGGTCCTCGACCTGGCCCAGTTGCGCGCCGCAATCGCTGCCAAGCGCCTCGTCAGCGGCATCGAACCATTCGAGCACTTCGACATCCCACCCGACTGGAAACGGACCTACTCGTCAACCGCCAAGGGTGTCCCGTTCGCCACACCGTTCACGGCCGAGACGGCCGGCGCACTCGTGGCCGCGTTCGTCGATCCAGCCCTCACCAAGAGCTCGAACACGGCCGCCTGGGATCCGCGGATCCTGGCCTGGAATGCGGCCATCGGAGGCCCCAGCGCGGCCCCAGACAAGGCCTGATCGACGTTTGTGCAGGTCAGGCGGGGTGCCGCGTCACTACTACGACATCTAGACCGAAGCTCAGACGACGCCGAGCAGCCGTCCAGCTCGTCCACTGCCACGCTGCACCAGCGTGATCGCGAGCACGAGAACGCCCCTGATCCACATGACCGGGGCGTTCCTCGCGAGGTTCTGGCGTCTCGTCGAGGTCTCCTTCATGACTTTCTTCGGTCATGCCGGGACCGATCCTGCCTGACCGCAAACGTTCAAAGTCAGATGACCGCGTGCCAGACAGCTCGCGCGACACCGGCCCGACTCCCCCGCCACGCGGTGAGCGACGGGGGAACCGGCGTCAGTAGCGGAAGATCGCTGCGAGGTCGCTGCCGGGCGCGACGGTCTGCGACGTGGCGTAGACCTGACCGCCGTTGTTCAACGTCGCGACGGCAGCCGCATCGAGCTGTTCGCAGTCGGCGTACCGTTCGTCGACCCCCAGCTGCACGACCGGCTCAGGATCATCGGAGACTCCCTCCCAGCACCACGGATCGGCCTGGACGAACAAGGTCTCGACGCGACCCTCGCCCGCTGCCGCAGACACCGCGGCGAGGTCGCTGGACACGCGACCGGTGCCGTTCAGCTCGTGGAAGTGCTCGATCACGGTCTCTCGCTTCTGGCGAAGCTGCTGCTCGATGACGGGCCACGCCATCTGGTGCAGCTCGTCGGGCGAGAGCTCATCGGGGTGGTGATCGATGACCTCGTCGACGACGTGCTCATAGGAGTTCACGTCGCGGTAGGCGGCCACGAGCTGGTCCAGCCCGACCAGCACCATCGGTGCGGTCTGACCTGCCAGCACCTCGCGCAGCCCGGTCGAGACCGCGCGGAGGAACTGCGTGACCTCGACGTTCTTCAGGTGCTGGTCCCCCGCACCGTGCCCGTAGAACACGGCCGGTCCTCCCCTGCCTGCGTTGGCAGCGGGGCGGGCCATCGCGTCGGACCGCGGGTCCTGAGGCTCGATGACATCCTTCAGGCTCGTCGGGACGTCGGCGAGCTGGACCTCGTCCACCGAGTTGCGGCTGCCCTCCAGCAACCGGATCTCGCGCTGGCTCACCGCGAGCACCAGGAAGTGCTCGTCCCCGGAGAGCAGCCGGAGCATCGGTCCCGCCACCAGGTGATCTCCCACGGTGGCCATCGCCGGCATCGGCGCAGGTACCCGGTACGTGCGATGCCAGTCCGGACGCAGGAACATGGCCAGCCCATCGCTCATGTGCTGCCACGCGAGGGCATCCTCCTGCAGCTCGCGCGCCGGGGCGAGCAGCGCCTCGACCTCCGGTCGGCGCAGCCGCTCGGTGAGCACCCGCTCGACGCCGGTCAACAGGTTCTTCCACCTGAGCTTGTCGGCCTCGATCCCGGCGCCGAAACGATGCGTCGGCATGAACAGCGACACCTGGGTGTCCCGGATCGCCGGATCGGCGATCATCTCGATTTCTGTGCGTGTGAACAGATCCATTGAGTCCTCCTCGTTGGTGACTGAACAATCTTCGATTCTAGCTCATCTGACGGGGATTCTCACCTTCGCGGAATCTGCGCGACCTGGCTCCCTGCGCCCACCCGCACGGGCGCGCAACGAGTTCGCGATGCTCGCGAGATCGACCAGCTCCTGGACCAGCGCACCGACGACGACCGGGATGTAGCCGAACGCCGCGACCAGCATCAGCGCCACGCTCAGGCCGATGCCCAGCCAGATGCTCTGCTTGGCGATGCTGCGGGTGTGGCGTCCGATCGAGAGCGCCTCGGCCACCTTCGGCAGGTCGTCGGTCATCACCACCACATCAGCGGACTCGCTCGCCGCCGTGGCCCCCCGAGCGCCCAGCGCGACACCCACGTCTGCCGAGGCGAGGACCGGAGCATCGTTGACGCCGTCGCCGACCATCATCACCGGACCGCGGCGCTGTTTCACGGCGCGGACCTTGTCCTCGGGCAGGCACTCGGCCACGACGTCCTCGATGCCCAGGGCCGCCGCCACGTGATCGGCGGTCTCCTGCGCATCTCCGGTCAGCATCATGGTGTGCGCGACGCCCATCTCCCGCAGCCGACGCAACGTCTCCGCGGCGTCGGGACGGATCTCATCACGCAGCACCAGTGCTCCGGCGTAACGGCCGTCCACGGCGACGTAGACGGCCAGCTCACCGCTGCGCAGGACCACCGGCACGATCGGCCCGGCGCTCTCGGCGACGTAGGAACGCTTGCCGATCACGACCTCACCGCTGGGCAGTGCGGCGCGGACTCCGTGGGTGGCTCGCTCCTGGGCGTCCGACGTCTGCTCCAGGTCGAGTCCAGCCGTCGCAGCCGCCTCGATGACCGAGCGGGCCAGCACATGGCTGGAGTACTGCTCGGCAGAGGCAGCCAGCCTGAGCACGTCCTGCGAGTCGTACGGGGCGGTCGGTCGCACCTCGACGAGCGAGGGCCTGCCCTCGGTCAGGGTGCCGGTCTTGTCGAAGGCGGCCACCCGGACCTCGGCCAGTCGTTCCAGGACGTCCCCGCCACGCACGATGATGCCGTGGCGCGAAGCCCTGCCCATGCCGGCCAGGAACGAGACCGGAGCGGCGATCAACAGTGGGCACGGGGTGGCCAGCACCAGCACGGCGGCGAACCGGCTCGCGTCGCCTGACCACCACCACGCCAGCGCCGCGATCAGCAGTGACACGATCGTGAACGGGACGGCGTAGCGGTCGGCCAGGCGGACCAGTGGTGCGCGGCGCTCCTGCGCCTCCCGGACCAGCGCGATGATGCTCTGGTACTGACTGTCCTCGGCGCGAAGCGTCGCCACGACCTCGATCGCCGATCCGCCGTTCAACGACCCACTCAGGACGGGGTCGCCCGCGTACCTGGTCACCGGCAGGCTCTCACCGGTCAGCGACGACTCGTCGAGGGTCGCTTCGGCGGTCATCAAGGTCGCATCCACCGGCAGCACCTCGGCGGGCAGGACCAGCAGCTGATCTCCCGGACTCACCTGCTCGACCGGCACGTCGTCCGGGGCCCTGGTCACCGGATCGAGCAGGTGTGCCAGCAGGGGCGCCCGTTCAAGCAGGTCACGAAGCTCGCGGCCGGCTCGACCGGCGGCGTATTCCTCCAAGGCCTCACCACCGGTCAGCATCACCACGACCAGCACAGCAGCGATGTACTCACCGACTGCCACCGTGCTCACGATGGCCGTCACGGCCAGGACGTCGATGCCCCAGCTGCCCCGGAGCAGCTGGCGCACCATGCCCAGGGCGATGTAGGCCCCCACTGTGAGCGCATAGACCGATCCGATCCAACCCGCCGCCGGACTCCGGCCCAGGAGCACCAGGACCAGGACCACGGCCAGGACGAGGAGCGAGACGATCGCCAGTGCGTAGGGCGCCGCCAGCTCGGCAAGGCGACGCAGCCCATGGTGACGGGGGCGACGCTCCCCAGAATCGGAGGACCTCATGACTCCAGTCTGGACTGACGGCAACGGCGTCGAACGCCCACCCTTGGGTCAGCCAGTCACGTCGGGTGTGGCCTCGTGCGCTCGTCCATCCCGGACGAGGCGACGGAGACGAGTGCGAGCCACAAGGGAAGGATCTGATCCGCGGCGCCCAGATCGAGATCGAAGAGGTCGACAGCACGCCGCAGGCGGTACCTCACCGTGTTGGCGTGCACTCCGAGTGCTTCCGCCGTGCGACCCACCTCTCGGCCGCAGTCCAGATGGATCCGCAGCAGTGGTCCGTAGCGCGTGCCGTGCCGGAGGTCGTGGTCCACGATGCTGCGTGCCCGTGCGGTGATCAGTCGTGCGTCGCGTTGCACCAGATCTGCCAGCGCCGCGAGCGCGAGCTGGTCCGAGACCGACGCCGAGGTCGCGGATCGACCCAGGTGCGGATGCCGGCGCAGCAGCGCCACCACGCGCTCGCCCTCGGCGCGCGCGGACGGCACCTGCTCGGGACGCTGCACCACGGGTCCGACGCCTGCCAGCAGCCGGAGCCGCAGCGCTGAGCCCGCGGCTGCGATGATCTCGTCCACCACCGTGGTGAGCGCGGAGCCGGAGTCGACGCGCGGCCCGGCCACGACCACGTGGACCGCGCCGTCGATGAGAGCGGCCCCGGTGTGACCCAGCCTGACCTCGGCGTGCAGGGCCACCAGGGGAAGAAGGCGTTCCGCCACGACGGAGAGCGTGTCGTCGAGGCGGTCCGGCGCAAACACGAGGACGGCATACGGACCGGCGGTCTCGAGCCCGAGCACGGTTGCTGCGTCGACCGCATCACCGTTGCCGTCGAGCAGGCGACGTGCGGCCTCGGACCGTTGCTGACGGGCGAGGTCCTCAGAGCTTCGGGCCCGGAGCAGGTGCAGTGCAGCGACTGACGCCGCGCCCCGCAGGACGGTGTCGGTGTGCTCGTGGCGCACCGCGCCGGCGTCCACCACCCAGATCGACCCGAGCACCTCGGTGCCGGCTCGCACGGCGATGGCCAGCCGAGGAAGACAGGTGTCGGACGCGGTGTACCGGCACACCTCCTCGGACCGGTAGAGGCGCCGGTACTGGGCGGCGTTCTCCGGCAGGTCCGGGACCTGCCGACCGAGGATGCCGTCCCGGCGCTCGTCGTCGATCTGGTGCTCACCGCGCGAGGAGTAGGCCAGGACTCGCTGCGCATAGTCCTCGATGGCCGTCGCGCCTCCGACCGTGTCGGCCACCGCCTCCGCGAGCGCGAACAAGTCCCCGACGGCAACCGACGACATCGTGTCGGTGCGCTGCGTCGCGCTCACCAGCGCGTTGTTCAACAACGCATCGAGCGAGAGCCAGCTCAGGTCGTCGTGGGCGGCCAGCAGGGCGATACCGTGCCCGTCCGCCTCCAGGACCAAGGGGGACGGATCTTCACCGAAGGTCTTGACCACGACGGCGGCGAAGCCGCGCCCGGCTGCCACCTCGAGCAACCCGCGCCCCTCGGTGAGGCCGGGGGTCACTCCCACCCCCAGCAGAATTCCTCTCGACACCGGCTCCAGCCGCCCGCGAGGCTCGAACAGCACGGTGCGGGAGACCGCCAGGTCGCGGCCGAGCGTGCTGCTGAGCAGACGAAGGCCCGTCGTCTCAAGCTCGTTGAGCAGGTCGCCCACGCTCCCACTGCGGGACGCTGTGGGGCTGGACGGAGCATCGGTCATCCAGCCACCGTACTTGTCCGATCCGACAACTCCTCAGCACTGAACCAGAGCCTCACGACAAAGCCATGCGGTCACCGACCTGTGAGACTCATCACATGACCTCGCCATCCCCCCTCGGATCCCCCGTGGAGACCGCGCAGTTCAACATGGGTGCCCAGGCGGTCCGAGCCGCCGAGACGTCCGCCCGACGAGCTGGAGTCCGCTGCGACGCAGAAGTGACCACGCCGTCCCTGCTGGAGGTCTCTCACCTGCTGGAAGCGGTCTGGGGACGCAGCACCGAAGGCGTCCCGATCAGCAGCGAGGTACTGCGTGGCATCGTGCACGCGGGCGGCGGAGTCACCACCGCCCGGACCGATGACGGCGCGCTCGCCGGCGCCGCGGTCCTGATCCCCTCCGCTGCGCCGTCCACGATGTACTCCATGATCGCGGCCGTCAGTCCCGGCGGCGCGGATCGCGGAGTCGGGCAGGCACTCAAGCTGGCCCAGCGGTCGTGGGCCCTCGAACGCGGCTTCACCGTCATGCGATGGACCTTCGATCCGCTCGTCGGCCGCAACGCGCGCTTCAACCTGGCCAAGCTCGGCGCCGTGGCCGTCGAGTACGAGACCGCCTTCTACGGACCCATGACCGATCAGCTCAACGGCACAGACGACTCCGACCGCCTGGTCGCCACCTGGCAGCTCGGCGACCGGCGCACGGTCGCGGCCAGCGAGGGGACGGCGCCGGACCCGGCCGGGCCGGCAGCGGACGCCCGCGTGATCACGGTGGGACCCGATGACCTGCCGATGCTCGTGCAGGACGCAGGAGACACCTGGTGCCGCATCCCCCACGACATCGTCGACCTCAGGCGAACAGACCCCGGCGAGGCCCACCAGTGGCGGCTTGCCGCCAGAGCAGCGTTGCTCGACGCGCTGGCGCGCGGCCTCATCGCCGTGCACGTCACCCGCAACGGGTGGTACCAGCTGAGCCTCGCCGAGGACCTGTCATGAAGATCGAGCAGGTCGAGCTGCGGCACGTGAAGATGCCGCTCGTCACGCCGTTCAGGACGTCCTTTGGCACCTCGTACGACAAGGACACCTTCCTGCTGAAGGTCGTGACCGACCAGGCCGAGGGTTGGGCCGAGTGCGGGGCGGAGCCGGACCCGCTGTACAGCTCGGAGTACCTGGCCGGAGCCGAGACCGTCCTGCGCGATCAGCTCTTGCCACGGGTGCTGGGTCTGGGTTCCAGCCTCGGAGCGAATCTGGTCAAGTCTGCCCTGGCCCCCGTGAAGGGCCACCCCATGGCCAAGCACGTCCTCGAGACTGCCGTCCTCGACGCAGAGCTCAAGGCGGCGGACTGGTCCTTCGGGACCTACCTCGGTGCGGTGCGCAGCCGGGTCCCGGCCGGCGTCTCGGTCGGCATCATGGACAGCCTGCCCGAGCTGCTCGACGCGGTGGCGGACTATCACGACCAGGGCTACGCGCGGATCAAGCTGAAGATCGAGCCAGGCTGGGACGTCGAGCCGGTGGCCGCGGTTCGCGCGCGGTTCGGCGACGACCTGGTGCTCCAGGTCGACGCGAACACCGCGTACACGCTCAAGGACGCCCGACATCTGGCGAAGCTCGATCCGTTCGACCTGCTGCTGATCGAGCAGCCACTGCCCGAGGACGACCTGCGCGGGCACGCAGAGCTTGCCAAGCAGATCGCCACACCGGTCTGCCTCGATGAGTCGATCACGTCGGCGCGCGACGCGGCGACCGCCATCGCCCTCGGCGCGTGCAGCATCATCAACATCAAGCCGTCTCGAGTGGGCGGGTACCTCGAGGCCCGCCGCATCCACGACGTCGCCGAAGCGAACGGTGTGGCCGTGTGGTGCGGCGGCATGCTCGAGTGCGGCATCGGCCGGGCCGCGAATCTCGCGCTGGCGGCCCTGCCCAACTTCGTGCTGCCCGGCGACACGTCCGCCTCCAGCCGCTACTTCGCCGCCGACCTGACTCCGCCTTTCGAGCTGGACGACGGCCACGTCGGCGTCCCGACCGGCCCGGGGATCGGTGTGGAGGTCCTCCTCGACGCCGTGGAGGAGTTCACCGTCTCCACGCTCGAGCTCCCGCTGCGCACACTCTGACCTTCGTCCGACCTCTCGAATAAAGGAACCCACCATGAAGAAGTCCTCGCTGCACCGTTCAGCAAGCGCTGTCGCCGTGCTCGCCCTCGCAGTGGGCGCGCTGGCGGCCTGCGGCTCGGACAAGGCGGCCGAACCGAAGGCATCCGGCTCGGCAGCACCGCTGTTCGCCGACCTGCCGAAGGACGTGCAGGCCTCCAAGCAGATCGTGGTCGGCTCCGACATCGCCTACGCCCCGATGGAGTACTTCGACACCGACGGCAAGACCGTGCTGGGCTTCGACAAGGACCTCACCGACCTGCTCAGCAAGCATCTCGGCGTCACCTTCAAGTGGCGCAGCTCGACCTTCGACGGTCTGATCACCCAGCTCAAGTCCAAGCGCATCGACGTGGCCATCTCGGGCATGTCCGACACCCCCGAGCGGCAGAAGGAGATCGACTTCGTCGACTACTACCAGGCCGGCGCGATGCTGCTGGTGGAAAAGGGCAACCCGAAGAAGCTGAAGTCCATCGCGGACCTGTGCGGCACGACGGTCGCGGTGCAGCGGGGCACCACCCAGGAGGGCTACGCCGAGAAGCAGAGCGCGACGTGCAAGACCGACGGCAAGAAGCCCATCAACCTGCTCTCCTTCGACCGTGAGACCGAGGCGATGTTGCAGGTCAAGAACGGGCGAGCCGTTGCCGGCATGCAGGACTACCCGGTCGCGACGTACAACGCACGCACGTCCGGTGGCGGCAAGGACTTCGCGGTCGTCGGTGAGCAGATCCAGGCCGGCCCCCTCGGCATCGGCATCAGCAAGGACGACGTCCAGCTGCGCGACGCACTCCAGAAGGCTCTGCAGACGGTCATCTCCGACGGCAGCTACCAGAAGCTGATCGACAAGTACGACGTCCCGTTGGGCGCCATCGACAAGGCCACTGTCAACGGCGGTTGAGATGAGCTCCTCCGGTTCGAACATCCGGGCGGTCCCGGTACGGCACTACGGACGCTGGGCCAGTGCCGCGGTGGTGCTGGTGGTGCTCGTCGGTCTCGTCTACGCCTTCTCGAACGCCATCATCGACTACTCGGTGACGGGCCGGTTCTTCACGGCGCCGAACATCCTGCGCGGGATGGTGAACACCGTCCTGATCAGCGTGCTGAGCCAGGTGCTCGGCGTCGCTCTGGGCGTGCTGGCCGCGGTGATGAGACTCTCGGGCAACCCGGTGACCGGCGCGGTCGCCGCGGTCTACGTGTGGTTCTTCCGCGGCACGCCGGTGCTCGTCCAGCTCTTGGTCTGGTACAACCTCAGCTTCATCTTTCCCACGCTGAGCCTGCCCGGCGTGGGCTCGTGGCAGACCAACGACATCATGACGCCGTTCCTCGCGGCGCTGCTGGGCCTCGGCATCAACGAGGGCGCCTACATGGCCGAGATCGTCCGCGCGGGCATCGGATCGGTCGACGAGGGCCAGACCGAGGCCGCTCACGCGCTCGGGATGTCGCCGTCCCGGACGATGCGCCGGATCATCCTGCCGCAGGCCATGCGGGTGATCGTGCCCCCGACCGGCAACGAGTTCATCAACATGCTCAAGACCTCGTCGCTGGCCTACGCCATCCAGTACGGCGAGCTGCTGCAGTCGGCGGTGACGGTCTACTCCAACAACCTCGCGGTGATCGAGCTGCTCTTCACGGTCTCGCTGTGGTATCTCATCCTCACCTCGATCTTCAGCATCGCGCAGTATCAGGTGGAGCGACACTTCGCCCGCGGGTCGCGGGAGCTGCCTCAGGGCCAGCTCTCGCGGCTGCTCTCGGCCCTTCGACCAGGACGGATCCGATGACCGACCAGCCCACGAACCCGCCGCTGATGGTCCAGGCCGAGGGTGTGCGCAAGAGCTTCGGCAGCAACGAGGTGCTGTGCGGCATCGATATGGAGGTGCGCCCGGGCGAGGTGCTCTGTTTGGTGGGGCCGTCCGGCTCGGGCAAGTCGACCTTCCTGCGCTGCATCAACCACCTAGAACGCGTCGATGGCGGGTCGCTCCGCGTCGGCGGCGTCCTGGTGGGCTACCGCGAGAAGAACGGCGTCCTCCACGAGCTCCGCGAGAAGGAGGTCGCTCAGCGCCGCCAGGGCATCGGCATGGTCTTCCAGCGCTTCAACCTCTTCCCCCACATGACGGCCGAGCAGAACATCATGGAGGCACCGGTGCAGGTCCTCGGCGAGCGAACGTCTGAGGCACGAGACCGCGCGCACGAGCTGTTGGCGAGCGTCGGCCTGGCCGACAAGCACGCGGCATACCCGCGGGAGCTGTCCGGCGGCCAGCAGCAACGTGTCGCCATCGCACGGGCGCTGGCGATGCGGCCGCACCTGATGCTCTTCGACGAACCGACGTCGGCGCTCGACCCCGAGCTGGTCGGCGAGGTCCTCGAGGTGATGAAGAACCTGGCAGGCGAGGGCATGACCATGATCGTGGTCACCCACGAGATGGGCTTCGCCCGCGAGGTCGGGGACACCTTGGTCTTCATGGACGACGGGGCCGTCGTCGAGGTCGGCGATCCTCGCGAGGTCCTGGCCAACCCTCAGCACGAGCGGACGCAGTCCTTCTTGTCGAAGGTGCTGTGACTCTCTGCCCCGACGCCGAGTCAGCCTGCGTCGCTCACTGAGCTCGCCACAACGGCTGCGTCAGGCAGGTGGGTCCGCCGTCTCCCTTGACGCTCAGCTCCGATCCGGCGAACTCGTGCACTTCGCACCCCCGCTCCCGGAGCTCGGCGACGATCTGGGGATTCCCCGCAGCGACCACCAGCACCCGTGGACGCACGGCGAGGATGTTGGCGCCCTGCGTGACGAACTCCGCGCTGCTGACGCTGACCCGTTCGTAGCCGCGCGAGTCCAGGAATCGGAGCAGACGGACCGGAGCCAGCGGCTCGTAGACAGCTGCCAGGTCGTTGGCCAGCGGAGAGACCACCGACATGAGGTGGAGCACCGCCTCGGGGCCTTCGAAGTGGGGCAGGTCGAAGGCGATGACCTCCACGCCGTGCGGTTCGAGCAGGCGCCGGACGCTCTCGATCCCCGCAGCATTCGTGCGATGGCTGTGGCCCATGGCCAGCGTGTGGTCGTCGAACCAGACCTTGTCCCCGCCATCGGCGAACTCCTCGTCACTGAGTGACCCGAGGATCGGGATGCCCAGACGATC
>JBBSRN010000003.1:0-31659 GCA_038242985.1 Propionibacteriales bacterium
GACACGCCGACCAACCGGCCGGGCAGGTGCCGCTCGAGGCCGGCCCGCACCGCCATGAAGCCCGCGTGGGGTCCGCCGTAGAACATCGGGACGCCGAACCGTTGGGTGGAACCGACGACGACGTCGGCGCCCATCGAGCCCGGCGAGGCCAGCAGGACCAGCGCCAACGGGTCGCTCACGACGACCGCGAGGCCGTCCTGGGCGTGCGCTGCCTCGATCGCGGGGCGGGGATCGACGATCTGGCCGTCACTGCGCGGGTAGGCGATGATGACTCCGGCGGCGGCGATGTCGGGCACACCCGCCGCGAGATCCGCGTCCTGCAGATCGATGCCGAGGGCAGCAGCCCGGGTGTGGGTGACCGCCAGTGTCTGTGGATGCAGCCCGGCGTCGATGAGGATCGGCAGATCGTCCTTGCCGCGAGTCGCACGGCGGATCAGCGTCATGGCCTCGGCCACCGCCGTTCCCTCATCGAGCAGCGAGGAGTTGGACGTCGGCAGCCCGGTGAGATCGGCGATCATCGTCTGGAAGTTCAACATCGCCTCGAGCCGCCCCTGCGAGATCTCGGGCTGGTACGGCGTGTAGGCGGTGTACCAGGACGGATCCTCCAGCACGTTGCGCCGGATGACCGCGGGCGTGATGGTCGGGTGGTAGCCCAGGCCGATCATCGACACACCGGGGTGGTTGCGATCGGCGAGATCACGCAGCGTGTGCAGCACCTCGGTCTCGGTGCGCGCGTCCGGCAGGTCGAGCGCCTGCGTGCTGCGGATGCCCGAGGGCACGGCTGCACTCATGAGGTCGTCGAGCGAGTCGAATCCGACGGTGCGCAGCATGGCTGCCTGGTCGCTCGCGGAAGGGCCGATGTGACGATCGACGAAACGGTCGGTGGCGCTCATGAAAAGGGACTCCGGGGGTCGGTGACGTGGGATGTCCCTCCCCTTCTGTCACGCCGGGCAGGCCGCTCCAGAATCGCCTCGGTCGCGTGGTCCGTGTGCCTGAGAGGTTCCGGGGAGGAATTGCCCCTTCGGCGTCGCCGGGATGTTGACGTAGCGAACTCTCCCACGCGCGTTCGACAGCTTGATCAGCGTAGCAACCTCAGGCGCCGGCCGCGCGCGCACGGCGGCGTGCCGCGAGCTCGTCGGTGGCGTCGGATGAGCCGTCAGGGGCGGTGCGCTCGCTCGGGAGCTCGTGCAGCGAGCCCTCGATCTCCTTCCAGACCCCGCCCACGGCGATGCCGAAGACGCCTTGACCGCCCTGGAGCAGATCGATGACCTCGTCGGCCGAGCGGCACTCGTACACGCTCGCGCCATCGCTCATGATCGTGACCTGGGTGAGGTCGTCGGTGCCGCGGACCCGGAGGTGGTCGATGGCGATGCGGATCTGCTGCAGCGAGACCCCGGCGTCGAGCAGTCGCTTGATGATCTTGAGCAGCAGGATGTCCTTGAAGGAGTACAGCCGCTGCGTGCCTGAGCCGGTGGCGGACCGGACCGTGGGCTCGACCAGCTGGGTGCGAGCCCAGTAGTCGAGCTGGCGGTAGGTGATGCCGGCCGCGGAACACGCGGTCGGGCCGCGGTACCCGGCGTTCTCCGACAGCGGGGACACGTCGTCGTTGAACAGCAGGCCCTGGTCGCCTGCTTGGGCGACCGCCTCCGTCGTGTCGACGGATGAATCAGGCAACTCGTTCATGACTGGCCTTCCAGACTGTCGTTGAGGGGAAGACTACCGCTACGAAACTACATCCGTGTACATCCGGCAGCACTCTCAAGGTAAAGGTGAGAGTTGCCTCGGTCAATGACCTGTCGCGTGTCGCGGCCCACCTAAAGTCTCAACGCTGAAGTGAGGGTCGAGATTTTCAGCCGAAGTCCTCGGGAGCCACGTGATCGAGGAACTCGCGGAACTTCTCGACCTCCGCGTCCTCGTCCTGACCTGCCTCGATGCCGGCCGCATCGAGGACGTCCTCGGTGCACACGATCCGGGCACCGGCCCGCAGGGCGAGGGCGATGGAGTCCGACGGGCGGGCGTCGACCTCTGCACCGGACGCGAAGTGCAGCAGCGCGTGGAACACGCCGTCGTTGACCTCGGTGATCTGGACCTCGTCGAGCTCGTCGCCGAGGGCCTCGACGATGCCCTGCATCAGCTCGTGGGTCAGTGGCCGAGGGGTGGCCGAGCCCTCCTGGGCGTAGGCGATGGCAGAAGCCTCGACCGCCCCGATCCAGATCGGCAGATAACGGTTGCCCTCGGTCTCGCGCAGGAGCACCAACGGCTGGTTGGTGGGCCGCTCCACGCGGACCCCGACCACCTCGACCTCGCGCACGTCAGCCTCGCAGGTGACGACGGACCAGGACGGTGTGCAACGCCACCGACAGCGATGCCAACGAGGTGATGGCACGGTCGCTGGCCTCGCGGTCCAGCGATCGGGCCCGCGGCGTGACCACCTGGTCGAACAGCGCCGCCTCGCGATCGGCGGCCGCGACGAACATCCGCAGGTGGCGGGGCTCCAGGCCCAGCTCGGCGAAGCGACCGACCAGGGACGCGACGTGCAGGTCGTCGCCGTCGTAGTAGGACGACGCACTGCGTCGCTTGATGAGGCCGAACTCCTCGATGGCGGTGAGGGCGTCGTCGGAGATCTCGGCACCGGTGACCAGGTCGTCACGGGTCAGACGCACCTGGCTGCGCTGGCCACCGAAGGTCTGCGGCGTCGGCAGGTTGTCCTCGGCAAGCGCCAGCTCCGGTACCCGCACGCCGGGGAACTCGGTGTCCGGTACCCGCCCGTTGTCCATGTCGTCCAGGACCTGACGGATGTGGTTCAGCGGCCAGAAACGATCACGCTGCTGGCGAAGGATGAATCGGAGTCGCTCCACGTCGGCGTAGGAGAACTTGCGATACCCCGAGGCCGTGCGCTCCGGCTCCAGCAGACCTTCGCGCTCCAGGTACCGGATCTTGGTGATCGACAGATCACCGAACTCCGGATGGAGCTCGTCGAGCACCTTGCCGATGCCGAGCCGCGAGAGCTCGGGCACCGGTTGGGTCATGCCCCATCCTCGCCGAGATCGGTCCCGACCTTCGTCGCGCCGGCGAAGTAGATCAGCCGGTACTTGCCGATCTGCACCTCGTCGCCGCCGGCGAGCACGACCTCGCCGTCGATGCGATCGCGATTGACGTACGTGCCGTTCAGGCTGCCGAGGTCGGTGACCGCGTAGCCGGACTCGCTGCGGCCGAACGTGGCGTGGCGGCGCGAGACGCTGATGTCATCCAGGAACATGTCGCTGGACGGATGCCGCCCCACGGTCACCGCGTCACTGTCGAGCAGGAAACGGGCGCCTGCATCGGGGCCGCGCTGGACCAGGAGCATCGCGCTGCCAGCTGGCAGGTTCTGCACCGCGGACACGTCAGAGGAGGTCATCTCCTCGGTGTCGGCGTCCAACGCGGGTATGTGCGTCGTGCTCTCGACATCGTCCGATCCCTCGGTCGACCAGCTGTCCGACATGTTTCTCATCTCCTGCTCACGACTGGGCTCAACCCGACCTTCAGACTGGGCTCCAACCTAGCATCGACCCGATCAGCCGAAACAGCCTCAGGACGAGGTGAGACCGGTGTAGGCCTCGGCCGACATGAGCGCAGCCGTGGGGTCCTCCTCGGACGGGCGGACCTTGATCAACCAGCCCTCTCCGTAGGGATCGGAGTTGATGACCTCAGGGCCACCGTCGAGGCTGTCGTTGCGGGCGATGATCTCACCGCTGATCGGCGAGAACACGTCGCTGACCGACTTGGTCGACTCCAGCTCACCGATGACGGTTCCTGCCTCGATCGACTCACCGGCGTCGGGCAGCTGCACGTACACGATGTCGCCGAGAGCCTCCTGCGCGTAGTCGGTGATGCCGATGATCACGATCTCGTCCTCGAGGCGCACCCACTCGTGCTCCTCGCTGTAGTACAGGTCCTCTGGGATCACCGGTTCTCCTCGTGGTCACGCATGCTCAGGAATCGGGTCGAGCGTACTCCGGAGTGCGCACGTCGGCGAGGGCGGTGATGGTGACGATCGCCTTGCGCGTGACGGACACCTCTCCGCCGCGACGTTCGATGGTGTCGACGAGCCCGCCGGGAATCTGCGTGGCCGTGGCCATCGTCCCGGTGTCGCCGATGGCTTCGATGACGTAGGGCGGCTTGATGTCGCGCCCTCCGATGCGGATGGAGTCATCGGTGTCGGTGAGGTACGTCTGACCGACGACCCGGGCCGTTCCGTTGATGACGATGGCCTCCGCGCCGGCGTTGCGCAGCTCCTCGACGGCGTCCAGCAGCGCTCCGGCGTCGACACCGCCCTCGGGGTCGGAGATCGTCACGACCACCCCGGGCCCGGTGGCCGGTGCCGTGCCCGCCAGGATCGCCAGCGCATCGGCCTGCTCCCTGGCCTGCTTCTGCGCCGCGTCGGAACGCTTCGAGGAGTCCAGCAGGTCATCGCGGGTGGTGGTCAGGTCGAAGATCTGGCGGTCCAACCGCTGGTTCGCGGCGTCCAGGGACTTCAACAGCTCGACGAGGTCCTCGCTGCGCGCGTTCTGGTAGTCGTCCTCGGGCTTGTCACGAACCTGCACCGTGATCGCCAGCGCGAGGGCCCCGATCAGCACCGCGACCAGAATCTGTACCCACCGCCCACGATCACGCACGGAAGATCCTTCGGCGGATCGCAGCCGCGTTGGCGAAGATCCGGATGCCCAGCACGACCACCACGCCGGTCGAGAGCTGCGAGCCGACCCCGAGCTGGTCGCCGAGGAACACCATAAACGCCGCGATCAGGACGTTGGAGATGAACGAGACGACGAAGACCCGGTCGTTGAACCGCCGCTCCCCCAGCGCCCGCAGTGCACCGACGACAGCGTCGAGAGCCGCGATGACGGCGATCGGCAGGTAGGGCTGCAACGCGCCGGGCACCGTCGGCTGCAGCAGGAGACCCACGGTGACACCGATGACCAGGCCGAGAACGGGGATCATGGGGCCTTCGCCGCCGTCCGGGCCTCGACGACCTTCAAGCGCTTGTCACTGATCGCCTTCAGTCGCTGGCTGGTCGTCGTCGTGATCTCGAACTCGAGGCCGGAGTCCTTGGCGCGCGCCGCCCAGTCGCGCCCCAGCTGGCTGTCGACCAGTCGGTCGCGCAGGTTCTGCTTGTCGCCGATCGCCCGCACCGTGTACGGCGGGCTGATCGAGACATAGTTGACCGTGATGGCCTCGCCAGCGGTCCGGATGGAGGTGAGCGTCCCGATGCGCTGACCGTTGACCGAGACGGCCTCGGCGCCGACGAACCAGAGGGCGTTCACCAGCACCTGCAGATCGGAGTCCGACACATCCCCCACGCCACCGTCGTCGGCAGCCGGATCGATGCGGATGCTGACTCCCGGACCACGTACTGCGGTTCCGGCGGTCGTGGTCCGCAGCGTGACAGCGTCCGGGTTCTCCTGGCCTGCAGCCGCCGACAGGTCACCGACCTGGGCCCGCAGGTTGGTGACGGTGTCGCGGCGATCGGTGCTGATCGCTCGACGCACCGAGACGTCCTGCGCCAGGGCTCGCTGCTCGCGCTCGGTCGTGGGCCGGTCCGTGGCGGTCTGCACCGCGGCGATGGTGACCATCAGAGCGAACACGCCGAGCACGGACGCGGTGAGGACGGTGTTGAACGAGCGTGAGGGTTCGGGCTGGCCAGCACGCACCACGTAGTAGTCGTCATCGAGCGCGGTCTCGGCGATCTGTTCGAGCAGGCCCTCAGCGGTCATGCCCTGACTCGTTCGGTCGTCGTCATCAGCCGCCGCACCTGGAACGCGTAGAGGACACCACCCCACCAGTACAGGCCCACGCCCCAGGCGGTGAACGCCCACCCGAAGACGTTCGCGAGATCGGCCACGGTCCCCTGAGCATCGCCGAGCAGCAGCAGCGGGAACGCGTACAGCAGGCTCGCGGTGGCGGCCTTGCCCAGGAAGTGCACCGGCAACGAGCTGTACCCGCGGGTTCGCAGGAACGGCACGAGCGAGAACAAGAACACGTCACGCAGCGGCAGGATGATGGCCAACCACCACGGGATGATGTCGCGGGCTCCGAGCCCGATGACGACGGCCAGGATGTAGAAGCGATCAGCCACCGGATCGAGGATCGCGCCGATCTTGGACATCTGGTTCAGGCTGCGCGCCAGCTTGCCGTCGAGGTAGTCGGTGATCCCCGAGACCATCAGCACCACGAGAGCCAGCTCGTCCCACTCCGGCCCGAGCACCAACCACAAGAAGACCGGGACCAACAGCAGTCGCACGAAGCTCAGGGCATTCGGAACCGTGAGAATTCGTTCAGACACCACGGTTCACCTCCTGACACTCCGCGGTCACATCGTGAACAGACTAGGACATCGCGGTGGCGGTTCTGGGACGGACCACGGTGGCCGACCTTGCGGCGGTGCACGGGACTGGCAGGATGGGAGGCGAACTGAAGACCTCAGAACATTTCCGGGGCACGTGCTGCCCCTGTCCATAGGAGGACGCGTGGCTGAATACACCTTGCCCGATCTCTCGTACGACTACGGTGCGCTCGATCCGCACATCTCCGGCAAGATCATGGAGCTGCACCACTCCAAGCACCACCAGACCTACGTGAAGGGCGCGAACACGGCCCTGGAGAAGCTCGCCGAGGCTCGCGCCGCCGGCAACTTCGACACGATCAACATGCTGGAGAAGAACCTGGCGTTCAACCTCGGTGGTCACATCAACCACTCGATCTTCTGGAAGAACCTCTCGCCGGAGGGTGGGGACAAGCCGACCGGTGAGCTGCAGGCTGCCATCGACGACAGCTTCGGCTCGTTCGACGCGTACCGCGCGCAGTTCGAGGCGGTCGCCCTCGGCGTCCAGGGATCCGGTTGGGCCGTGACGGCCTGGGACACCATGGGCCAGAAGCTGGTCATGGTCCAGCTGTACGACCAGCAGGGCAACATCCCCTCGACGCTCATCCCCATCTCGCAGATCGACATGTGGGAGCACGCGTTCTACCTGGACTACCTGAACGTCAAGGGCGACTACGTCAAGGCATTCTGGAACATCGTCAACTGGGCCGACGCCCAGGAGCGTTTCACCGCCGCGTCCAGCGGCGGCCAGGTCATCTTCTGATCTGAGCCCGACCACGAACGGCGCCCCCCGCTACAGCGGGGGGCGCCGTTCGCGCTGACCTAGGGCTCGCGTCGCCTGCCGTGCAGCGCGAGGTCCTGCAGGTGCGAGTTGTACGCCTCGAGCGCGGCGTCGTCGTCACGGATCGCCTTGCGGTCGTAGCGCCGCGCCTCACGGCGGTCGGTGCGGATCCACTGCACGAAGATCGCCGCCATCACCAGCACCAACGGCACCTCCCCCATGGCCCACGCGATCCCGCCGCCGAGGTACTGGTCGGCGAGCAGGTCGGTGGCGAAGGGTCGGTCCAGCTCGCGGTAGTAGTCCCCAGCAATGACCTGACCGGCCGACATGACCCCGATCGCGAAGAAGGCATGGAACGGGATGGTCACGAGGAGCAGACCGAAACGGACCAGCGGCTGCAGCGACCGTGGAGCGGGATCGACACCGATCAGCACGTAGTAGTAGAGCAGGCCCACGCCCAGGAAGTGGATGTTCATCAGGGCGTGACCGGAGTGGTTGGCCATCAGCCAGCTGAACGCCGGAGTGAAGTACAGCCCGAAGAGGCTGCCGGTGAACAGCACCGGTCCGATCAGCGGATGGGTCATCAGGCGTGAGAACCGCGAGTGCAGGAGGGCCAGCAGCAGCGATCTCGGAGAGGTCTCGCCGGGTTGGCGCGGCCCCGGCAACGTGCGCAGCGCGAGGGTCAGCGGTGCGGCCAGCACCAGGAGGATCGGCGCCACCATGGACAGCAACATGTGCGAGACCATGTGAGCACTGAACAGGGCGTGGGAGTACTCGCCCAGGCCACCGAAGGTGGACCACGCGATGACCACCATGCCGGCGACCCACGACAGGGACCGTCCCACCGGCCATCCATCGCCGCGGCGATACATGACCCACACGCCCTTGGCGTAGATCGCCAGCCCCAGCCCGACGATAGCCAGCCCGGTGCCACTGGCACTCCATCCGAGCAGCAGATGTCCGACCGACGGTGGCGCCGGCATCGGGCCACCGAGCAGCTCCTCTGCCGGGGTCGTGAGGACGTCCTCGCCGAGCGGGGTCGGTGTGCGCGCCAGGGCGACGCCCAGGCCGATGGTGCCAGCCATGACGAACAGCTCGGTGGTCGCCAGACGCAGGAATCCTCCTCCTGCCGCCACGATGCGGCGCCGATGCCACCAGCCGAAGACCCCCAGCACCACCAACGCCGCCGTCTTGGCCAGGACCAGCACGCCGTAGTGCGACCCGAACAGGTCGCGGAGGCTCGTGATCCGCACCGTCGCGTTCACGACCCCGGAGACTCCGACCAGCACGTACGCCCACAGGGCGAGGTGGGAGTAGCGCGCGATGCCTCCGTCGAGACGCTTGCTGCCCCGCAGTGCGACCCAGCCCAGGGCTGCGAGACCACCGACCCACAGCGTGACGCCCACGACGTGCAGCATCAGGCTGGTCGTGGCCAGGGTGTGGGATCCCGCCGCGGCCGCGTGGCCGGTCAGGGTGATCGGTGCGGTGGTGGCGACGGCGAGGCCCAGCACGATCGCCAGCGATCGCACCGAGACCGTCCAGCCGGCGGCGACGGCGACCACGACTGCGCCGATCATCTGCAGGACGATGGCCTGACCGTTGGAGGAGTCCAGGAACAGCGACCCGATCAGGCGCGGAGTCAGCTCGGACAACCGGGCGGCGAAGATGTCGCTCACGGTCAGCACGTACAGGGCGACGCTCGAGATCGCCCACAGCCACGACCAGCGGGAGGCGAGACGAGCGGCCTGGACGGACAGGCCCTCGACCTCGGGTCCCTTGGAGACCAGCAGGAACACCGCGAGCAGCAGCAGGCCGATCGTCAGTACGGCGGACGCATCCGTGACCAGCTTGACCACCGGCAGCGCCCAGCCCACGAACAGGCCCGGATCGGGGATGCCGGCCGGAGCCGGCTGCGGCGCTCCCCCACCGATCTGCAGGAAGGCGATGACGGCGAGGACCCCCACCGCGAAGGCCGTCAGTGCGTCACGCGTCGTGCGGGTCATCACGCCTCCTCAGTGGCACCACGATCAGGGCGATGGCCACCACCCCGGCCAGCACGCCCCAGATCACGTGGCCGAGGTGTCGGTCGAAGAATCCCTGCTTGGCCGGCTTCACCGCCACCTGCGTGACCTCCTGGCCGGTGAGCACGGTGAACATCATGGTCCCCGACACCGGGTGACCGTCGGCCGAGACCACGCGGTACGACGCGCTGTAGTCGCCGCGCTGGCCCGGATCGGTGAGCTCGATGCTGACCTCACGGTCGACCGCACGGGCCTTCGAGGACTTCACCGGTGTGCCATCGGGCGCCGTCACGGCGATGAAGGCGTTGCCGACGTTCTCGCTGAACGTGAAGGTGGCTGTCGACGGCAGGCTCTGCAGGCGTGCGCCGTCCTCGGGGTCCGTCCCGACCAGACCCGCATGGGCGCTGGCCGGTCCGGCTCCGAGGATGAGTGCCATCAGTCCGAGGACGATGATCGCGAAGAACTTACGCACGTTGTCGATTCTGACGCACCGACACCAACAGCGCTCCCGTGGCGATGACCGCAGCGGCGATGGCGACGATCAGCGCGGTGTCATCGGACGAGGATTCCGTGGGCGCCGTGGGTGCTGCGGCGTCCGCCGCGTCTCCCACTGCCAGCTCGAGCGTGGGAGCGGGGTGCTCCGGTTCGGTGTCACCCTTGTGCACCTGGTCCCAGGCCACGACCTCGCCGTCGTCGTAGGTCTGCGTGGCCGGCATGACGAGCCGGTCGGTGTCCGGGAACGGGCCTCCGGAGATGCCGAAGGTGTCGTACTGCTGAGGTGCGGTGCCGTCGCCGGTGGCGGTCCAGGTGATCGTCCTGGTGATCTCGGTGACCTCGAAGTCGCCGTTCTTGACCGGCTTGTCGAGCTTCTCGGTCGTCATGGAGACCTTCCAGCCGGGTTTGGCCTCGGCCGTCACGAAGGCGAACGGCGCCTTCGACGGCAGGGTGACGGTGAGCTTGGTGGTGGCGGCTGCGTCCGACTCGTTCGGGACACGGAAGGTCGCGACGCCGAAGCCACCCCGAGTGGCGTCGGCGCTGGACACGTCGACGTGAGCCCAGGCCGGCGCCGCGATCGCGACGAGGCCGGTGGCGAGCAGGGCAGCGGAAAGCCGCCCGATGGAGCGATTCATGGGGATTCCTTGCAGTGGTCAGCGGGAGAAGGCAACGGAGGCGAATCCCGTTGGCGGTCCCCGGACCGGTGCGACCCGCTCGAGGAGCTCCCGGCGCGGCCGGGTGGCAGGAATGGCGGCGACCACGGCGCCGACGGCGGGCAGCGCGAAACCGCCGAGCAGCAGCCGCAGCGGCCGGAGCGCGAGCCGCTGGGCGACAGCCCACACGAACGACTCGCCCCTCGCCAGCGCCAGCAGGCTGATCGCGGTGGCCAGCAGGTGCGTGAGCACCATCGGGACCCCCATCGACCCGTCGGACGCGCTCGTGGCCATCGAGGCGACGTGCACTCCGGCCTGGCACAGCACCAGGAGGCCGAGCAGCTGCGACGGACTCACCCGCACGCCAGCGATCAGCCAGACCAGCGCCCCGCAGCCGGCGAACGCGATGATCACCGTGGCCGGCGCGGCCGAGCCACCCGAGGCGAGATGGGCGGCGAAGGCGGTCGTGACACAGGCCAACGACGCCGCCATCGCCCGGACGTGGCGGACAGCTCCTCGACCTGGCCGCAGGGCCGCGATCGGGGTGCTCACGTCGCGATCGTCCACGCTCTGATGGTAGGCGCGTCGAGGCCGTCCCGTTACGGTGGGGCCATGACCGATCAGGGCCGTACGACCTCGTTCATCACTCGCGACGAGCGGTGGGGCGCGCACAACTATCACCCGCTGCCGGTGGTGATCGCAGAGGCCGAGGGAGCGTCCGTCACCGACGTCGACGGCAACCGGTACCTGGACTTCCTGTCCGGCTACTCCGCACTCAACTTCGGACATCGCCATCCGGCACTCATCGCGGCCGCACACGAGCAGCTCGACCGGCTGACCCTGACCTCTCGCGCGTTCCACAACGACCAGTTCGGACTGTTCTGCGAGGAGCTGGCCCACCTGACGGGCACCGAGATGGTGCTGACGATGAACACCGGCGCCGAGGCGGTCGAGTCGGCCATCAAGGTCGCCCGCAAGTGGGCCTACGAGGTCAAGGGCGTACCTGCAGACGCAGCCGAGATCATCGTGGCCAGCAACAACTTCCACGGCCGCACCACGACCATCATCTCGTTCTCCGACGATCCGGCCGCGCACGACAACTACGGACCCTTCACCCCCGGATTCATCACCGTCCCCTACGGCGACCTGGCCGCCGTGCGCGCAGCCGTCGGTCCGAACACCGCGGCGATCCTGATGGAGCCCATCCAGGGTGAGGCCGGTGTCATCGTGCCGCCCGCCGGTTTCTTCGCCGGGGTACGAGAGCTCTGCGACGAGCAGGACGTGCTGCTGATCAGCGATGAGATCCAGTCCGGCCTGGCGCGCACCGGCACCCTGTTCGCGCTCGACCACGACGAGGTCCGTGCCGATCTCTACACGCTCGGGAAGGCCCTCGGCGGCGGCATCATCCCGGTCTCGGCGGTCGTCGGTCGTGCCGACGTCCTCGGCGTGCTCAAGCCCGGCCAGCACGGTTCGACCTTCGGTGGATATCCGGTGGCGTGCGCCGTCGGTCGTGCCGTCGTCGAGCTGCTCGGCACCGGTGAGTTCCAGCAGCGGTCCACCGAGCTCGGCGCTCACCTGCACGAGCGACTGCGCGGACTGATCGGCAAGGGGGTCGTCGAGGTGCGCGGGCGTGGCCTGTGGGCCGGCGTCGACATCGACCCGGCCGCTCGTACCGGGCGGGAGGTCTCGTTGTCGCTGCGCGACCAGGGCGTGCTGTGCAAGGAGACGCACGAGCGCACCCTGCGCATCGCTCCCCCGCTGGTGATCACCCGAGACGAGATCGACCAGGCCGTCGACGCGCTCGCCGAGGCCGTCAACGGCTGAGACCTACTGCGTCAGGGCGGCGATCTGGTCGATGACCCTCATGGTCGTCAACGACGCCTCCGGCCGCCCCGGGGCGGTGACTTAGTCGGCCTTCACGCGACCTGGCGGTCAGATATTCGCCCTACCCGCGCCCGAAGGCCGACTAAGTCACCGCCCACCCGGTGCCAGTCGGCCTTCACGCCGCATGGCGGTCAGATATTCGCCCTACCCGCGCCCGAAGGCCGACCAAGTCACCGCCCACCCGGTGCTCCGCTACCGTGTGCGCCGTGAGCATCCGTCCGGCCACGTCCGCTGACCTCGAGTCCTTGGCAGCCCTCGCCGCGGTCACCTTTCCGCTGGCCGCACCGGAGGACGCGGCGCCGGAGTCGCTGGCCACGTTCATCGAGGAGAATCTGTCCGTCCAGCGCTTCGCGGAGTACCTCGCGGACGAGGACATCGACGTGCTGGTGGATCACGACCCGACGAACGAAGGCGAGATCAGCGGATATCTCATGCTCATGGCCGGTGAGCCCGTCGACGCCGACGTCGCCGCAGCGGTGACGATGCGCCCGACGATCCAGCTGAGCAAGTTCTACGTCTCGCCCACCGCTCACGGCCAGGGGTTGGCGGGACGCCTGATGGTGGCTGGACTCCGTGCGGCCGAGGCTCGCGGCGCCGCGACCATGTGGCTGGGTGTGAACCAGGAGAACGCCCGAGCCCAGCGGTTCTACGCCAAGCAGGGGTTCGAGCAGGTCGGCGCCAAGAGATTCCAGGTCGGTGCCCGACTCGAGCACGACTTCGTCCTGGAGCGACGGCTACGTCACCGGTGAGACGGACGGCCGCTGCGGTCAGCCAACGCGAGCTGACATGACCGAGCCCGGCAGCCGGACCTCGATGAGGGCGCCGTGGCCCAGCTGGCGACCGCGACGGGTCTCCACGACGCCGTCGACCAGCACGTCGCCGTCGACGATCATCGAGCCCGCCTGCGCACCGCTCTCGGCGATGCCGGCGTACTTGAGGAACTGGCCGAGGCGGATCATGTCCCCGCGGATCTGGATCGTCTCCGGCTCGCTCACCCTCACACCCTAGGCGACTCGTCCGCCGGAGCCATACGATCACGACATGGCCGAATCGGTGCGCGCGGACGCGTGGACGTGGGCGGTGCGCGTCTACAAGACGCGGTCGATGGCCTCATCGGCCTGCAAGGCCGGCCACGTCTCGGTCAATGGGACGAAGATCAAGGCGTCGTACGCGGTCAAGATCGGCGACAAGGTCGAGGCGCTCACGCCGGGCGGCCTGAAGATCTACGTGGTGAAGCGGGTGATCGCCAAGCGCGTCGGCGCGACTGTCGCCGCTGCCTGCTTCGAGGACCGCTCCCCCGCACCCCTGCCCAAGGAGGAACGGCCTGCCGTCGTCGCCCAGCGCGATGCGGGATCCGGGCGTCCCACCAAGCGCGACCGACGACGCATGGAGAAGTTCCTGCATCCGTGACGGGCTCCGGCGGCCCTCACCCTCGATCGGACGCGATGAGCAACGGCAGCAGGTGCTGCACCGCGAGCGGGGCCAGCGCGAGGAATCCGGGCTCGGCAGGATCGATCCAGCAGGACTCCACGATCTCGGCGCCGATCCGGTGATCCGTGCCGCCGACCCGCAACCGGAACACCTCGGCACGCACCTGGTGTCCGGGCTCGTTGGCCGCAGCGGACTCGAAGGCGCCGAGCGCCGACAGTTCGACCGGATCCACGTCCAGACCGATCTCCTCGCTGAGCTCACGGCGCAGCGCCTGCACGGCCGACTCCCCCGGCTCGGGCTTGCCACCGGGATTCATGAACATCTCGGTCCCGGACTTCCGCACGACGAGCGTGCGGCCACCCGGCTCGGTGATCAGCGCCGCGACCACGTGGATGACGTTCACGCGAGTGCGTCGAGCAGGGTCGCAAGATCGTCGGAGAAGACCGGGATGCTCGGTGCATCGGCCTCGACGAACCCGTGACTCACCATCTGATCGACCATGGTCCGCATCGGCGACCAGAAGCCGTCCCCCGGCACGTCCAGGAACGCGCACGGCTTGGTGTGGATCCTCAGCTGCGCCCACGTCCACTGCTCGGTGATCTCCTCCAGCGTGCCCACACCGCCGGGCAGGGCGATGAAGGCGTCCGACAGCTGGTCCATCAGCGCCTTCCGCTCGTGCATCGACTCGACCACGCGCAGCTCGCTGATCGCCGCGTGGCCGACCTCTCGATCGTGCAGCTGACGTGGGATGACCCCGACCACGTGGCCACCGGCCACCATCGCCGCGTCGGCGAGAACCCCCATCAGCCCCACGTGTCCGCCGCCGTAGACCACCGTGGTGCCGCGTTCGGCCAAGGTCGTCCCGACATGGCGGGCCAGATCGGCGTACGCCGGGTCCGACCCGAACCTGGACCCGCAGAACACGGCCACAGCGGACAGGGGCCGTCCTTTGATCACCGTCACGGGATCACTGTGACAGCCCGGCGGCGCACTCCGTCGGCAGCCTGCCCGCAGTCGTCGTAGGTTGGGCGCCATGGACATTCGTGAGGTCGACGTCATCGTGATCGGAGCCGGGGCGGTGGGCGAGAACGTCGCCGATCGCACCGTCAAGGGAGGCCTGGAGACCATCGTCGTCGAGGGCGAGCTGGTCGGCGGCGAGTGCTCGTACTGGGCCTGCATGCCCAGCAAGGCCCTGCTCAGGAGCGGCGCCGCCGTGCGCGCTGCACAGAATCTGGACGGAGCGAAGCAGGCCGTCACCGGCAGCGTCGACGTCGAAGGCGTGCTCCGACGTCGCGACAAGATGACCAGCAACTGGGACGACGCGGGTCAGGCGAAGTGGCTCGAGAGCGCCGACATCGGCCTGGTCCGCGGTCACGGCCGGATCACCGCACCGCGCGAGGTGACGGTCACGTCCTCCGACGGCACCGACATCGTGCTGCGTGCTCGCCACGCGGTCGTGCTCAGCACGGGTTCGGCCGCTGCGGTGCCCGGACCGTTGGCCGAGGTCGAGCCGTGGACGAGTCGCGAGGCGACCAGTGCCTCCGAGGTGCCCGACAGCCTCGCGATCGTCGGCGGCGGCGTGGTCGGTTGCGAGATGGCCACGGCCTACGCGGGATTCGGCACCGAGGTCACGCTGCTCAGCCGAGGACCCCTGCTGGAGCAGATGGAGCCGTTCGCCGGCGAGGCGGTGCACGCCGCCCTCGAGGCGATGGGTGTCACCGTCAAGCTCAAGGCCGACGTCGTGTCGGCCCGTCGCACCGACGGCGGCGTCGAGGTCGAGCTGTCGGGTGGGACCACCGTGCGCGCCGAGCAGGTGCTGGTGGCCACCGGCCGCACGCCCCGCACCGAGGACGTCGGGCTCGAGCGCGTGGGGCTCGAACCGGGCACGTGGATGAAGGTCGACGACACGTTGCAGGTCGAGGGTGTCGACTGGCTCTACGCCGTCGGCGACGTCAACCACCGCGCGCTGCTGACGCATCAGGGCAAGTACCAGGCCCGCGCCGCCGGCGACGTCATCGCTGCCCGGGCACACGGCACAGAGGTCGACACGACGCGTTTCGGAGCCCACGTCGCCACCGCCGACCACGAGATCGTGCCCCAGGTGACGTTCACCGATCCTGAGGTCGCGTCGGTCGGCCTGACCGAGAAGGCCGCCCTGGCAGCCGGCCTGCGGGTGAAGGTGCTCGACTACGACCTCGGTGGCGTGGGTGGCGCGGCCACGGTCTCCGATCACTACCAGGGTCAGGCACGAGCAATCGTGGACGCAGATCGTGAGGTGCTGGTGGGCGCCACGTTCGTCGGGCCCGACGTGGCCGAGCTGTTGCACTCCGCGACGATCGCGGTCGTCGGCGAGGTGCCGATCAACCGGCTCTGGCACGCGGTGCCGTCCTACCCCACGATCAGCGAGGTCTGGCTGCGCTGGCTCGAGGTCTACGGCCGCCCGTGATCGGACTGGCGAGCCGCCACGTCTGAGTCGCTGCAGAAGCCGGTCAACCGCCGTTTCAGGCACAGCAGGCCCAGCAGCTCGCCGTCGTCGTCGACCACGGCGAGCCGGCGCGCGTCACCGTCGGCGAGCATCTGTCGCGCCCGACCCACGGTGTCGCGCGGGCCGATCGTCCGGCCGTCCAGCCGGGCCAGCGCTCGCGCCGGTGTCTCGTCGCCATGTCCGGCCACGTCGTCGCGGATCAGCGTTCCGCGCAGCGCGCCTGCCTCGGTCAGCAGCACGAGGTGCACGTGCAGGTTGTCGAGGACCTCGCGCACGTCCCCGACGGTCGCGCTCATCGGCAGTGTCTTGGGGTGGCTGATCATCGCATCGCCCACCGGCGTGCTGGATCTAGCTGCGGATCGGTCCGGCACGGCCACTCCTTCGCGTTCTTCGTGCACCGCGCCGATGGCCGCGGCTCGTCCTGCGACGAGTCTTTCACGAGATGATGGCGCCGTGTTCACGCCAGCACCTCCTGCGGCAGCAGTTGGTTACTGTGCACGGGGTGAGCACCTTCTTGTCCGATCGGGTCAGCTCCGGTGTCGCCACGTTGACGCCCGGCTACTTCGCCATGGTCATGGGCAGCGGGATCATCTCGATCGGACTGCGGCTCGAGGGCCACGACCTCATGTCGGTCATGCTGCTGATCGCGTGCGCGGTGGGCTTCGTGGTGCTGTGCGTCCTGACGGTGTGGCGCCTGCTGGCGCACCGCGCGGCCATCACCGAGGACTTCCTCGACCCGCGCCGAGCGTTCGGATTCTTCACCTTCGTCGCCGGAGCCAACGTGCTCGGGGCGCGCGTCGCGATGGACGGTCACCACGCGATCACCGGCGCGCTCCTGATCGCGGCCGGCCTCGTCTGGTTGGTGCTGGGGTACGTGGTGCCGTGGACGGCGGTGCTGAGGTCTCGCGAACGGCCGGTCGTCGCAGCGGCCAACGGCACCTGGTTCATCTGGGTCGTCGCCAGCGAGTCCGTCGCCATCGGCGCAGCGACCCTCGAACCGGTCGTCACCACCGGTCGTGCGGAGCTGGCCGTGCTGGCCGTGGGATCGTGGTCGGTCGGCGTCTTCCTGTACGCGGCGACCGCGATGATCGTGACGCTGCGACTGATGCTCTACCGATTCGGGCCCGAGGACCTGACACCGCCGTACTGGGTCTCCATGGGCGCGCTGGCCATCACGGTGCTGGCGGGCGCTCGGATCGTGGAGATGGCCGACGCTCCGATGGTCCAGATCACCCGCGGCCTGGTCGCCGGACTCAGCGTCGTGTTCTGGTCGTTCGCCACGTGGTTGTTCCCCGTGCTGGTCGCGGCCGGCTGGTGGCGCCACGTCAGGTGCCGGGTGCCGCTGGTCTACGAAGCAACATGGTGGAGCATCGTCTTCCCGTTGGGGATGTACGCGGTGGCGGGCATCTACCTCGGTCGGGCGGCCGACCTGCCGGTGGTCGAACACATCGGCGAAGTCGAGCTGTGGCTGGCGCTGTTCGCCTGGATCGTGGCATTCGTCGCGATGACGAAGCACGTCACGGGGTCCGTTCTCCTGGGACGACCGCCGCCGTGCGACGCACGACCGTGACGGTCAGCACGAGGGTGGCCGCGGCAGTGATCGCCAGCAGCCACAGACCGATCGAGTACGACTCGGTCCGGCCGTAGACGTAGCCCATGATGAGGGGCGGGATGAATCCGCCGAGCCCGCCGGCGGCGCCCACCAGGCCACTGACGCCGCCGACGCGCGCCGGTTCGGTGACGCGTGCGATCAGGGCGAAGGTCGCGCCGCTGCCGGCACCCAGCGCTGCTGCCATCGCCAGGAAGGCCACCGTTCCGACGTGCTCCAGCAGAGGGTGTGTCGCCGCCACCCCTGCCCCGCCCACCACGACGACGTACCCGGCCGCCAGCACCGACACGGGTCCGAACCGATCGGACAGCCACCCGCCCACCGGACGCATCAGCACGGCCACGAGGACGAAGCCGGCCATCCGGTTGGCCGCGTCGGCCGGGGACAGGTCGTAGTCGGTCTTCAGGTAGGCAGGCAGGTACACCGAGAACGCGACGTACCCGCCGAACGCGACCGCGTACAGGATGCTGGCCTGCCAGGTGATCGGCAGCCGCGCGTTGGCCGACATGCGGCTGAGCATCGAGCCGGTGGGCGGGGTCTGCCCCGGAGCGTCACGCAGCAACAACCACGCCACCACGGCGTAGATGGCCAGCGCAACGGCCGTGATCAGGAAGGGCGCCCGCGATCCGAGGCCGTCGTACAGCTTGACGGTGGTCAGCGCGCTGATGGCGGTGCCGCCCATGCCCGCCCCGAAGATCCCGACGGCCAGTCCGCGGCGTTCCGGCGGGAACCACGAGTTGACGAACGGGACGCCAACGGCGAACGACGTGCCACCCACCCCGAGGAAGAACCCGCCGACCAGGATGAGCGGGTACGACTCGAGGGCGAAGAACGCCAGGAACACGATGGGCACGATGGTGACGGCGGAGACCAGCGGGAACATCAGCCGTCCGCCGTACCGGTCGGTCAGCGCACCGACCAGGACCCGCCCGACCGAACCGACGACCACCGGAACCGCGACCATCAGGGCCACGTCCGACTCCGTCAGTGCGCCGAGTGCGC
This sequence comes from Propionibacteriales bacterium, assembly GCA_038242985.1. Taxonomy (GTDB): domain Bacteria; phylum Actinomycetota; class Actinomycetes; order Propionibacteriales; family Nocardioidaceae; genus Aeromicrobium. Next base: position 18,726 of record JBBSRN010000003.1, read on the forward strand.
CGTTGTCGCGGAACAACGGTCCGAGCGGACTGATGAGGGCCCAGGCCCAGAAGTTGATCGCGAACCCGATCGTGGCGATGGCCAGCATGAGCCAGGGCGATCCCACACGTCGTCCTGAACCCACCTGAGCTGACGCGGTCATGGCCCATGCTTACTACACTTGGCGTCCCGGAAACAGAGGTCACGACGATCGAGGGGGCGTGAGCGATCCGGTCACCATCCAGCGGTCCCCTCGTGCTCTGGCCAGCAGCACGGCACCTCGTGCGGCCATGAACAGTCCCGCGAACGTCACCCACACGACCACCAGGCTGCCCGTCGAGGACGTCAGCAGCACGACCGGTCCGTAGACCGCGAGCACCGCCACGCCTGCCCACGCCAGGTAACGACCGTCGCCCGCGCCGATCAGCACGCCGTCGAGCACGAAGACCACGCCGGCGAGCGGCTGACCGATCGCAGCCACCAGCAGGACGGGCACCAGACGGTCACGGACGGCGGCGTCGTCGGTGAACAGCATGCCGAGGACCGGACTGGCGGCGGCGAGCAGGATTCCGGTCACGACACCGCTCATGACGCCCCACCGGACCATCCGGCGGGTGACGGCGCGAGTGCCTTCGACGTCGCCGGCACCCAGGAATCGCCCGGTGATCGCCTGGGCCGCGATGGCGATGGCGTCCAGCACGAAGGCGAGCAGACCCCAGAGGGTCATCGCGAGCTGATGGGTGGCGACATCGACGGTCTGTTGCGCCACTCCGGTGGCTCCGGCCACCACCGCGTACGTGGTGATCAGCAGGGCCGCCCGAAGGGTCAGGGTGCGGACCACGAGCGCGACGCCGGCCCGACCCGCGGCCCGGATGCCGGCCAGGTCCGGCGTCAGCACCGCACCCTCGGCGCGCGCAGCACGCACCACGACCCACACCAGGGCGCCTGCACTGATCACCTGCGCGATGACCGACCCGAGCGCCGATCCGGCGATGCCCAGTCCATCGAAGTGCAGTCCGTCGAAGCTCCCGACCCCGAAGACGAGCACCACGTTGAGCACGATGTTCAGCGCGTTGCCCCCGATCGCGACGACGAGTGGGGTGCGGGTGTCCTGCAGCCCGCGCAGGACACCGGTCGTCGCCAGCATCACCAGCAGGGGCGCCACCCCGAGCAGGGCGACCCGCAGGTAGTCGGCCGCGAACTCATTGACCTCCGCCGAGGCACCGAACACCTCGATCACCGGGACGAGCAGCAGCTGGCCGATCCCCGTGACGAGCACCCCGATGATCACTGCCAGCCACACGCCGTCGACACCCTGGGCCAGGGCTCGCGCGGTGTCACCCGCCCCGAGCTGACGGGCGACGCTGGCCGTGGTGCCGTACGCGAGGAACACGCAGAGCCCCACGAGGGTCTGCAGGATCACCGCTGCGATGCCGAGGCCGGCCAGCTGAGGGGTGCCGAGGTGCCCCACGATCGCCGCGTCGCTCAGCAGGAACAAGGGTTCGGCCACGAGAGCGAGGAAGGCCGGCCACGCGAGTCGCAGGATCTCCCGATCGTGTGCTGACCTCACCGCTTGATCTTCGCACCCGGTTCGCTCATGCCGGTTCGAGCACCACGCAGCAGCGGCCCGGACTCGGCGCCAGCGTCGCCGTGAACGTCGTGCAGTCGAGCCCGGCGAGGAGGCCTTCGAGCAGATGCAGGTTCATCCCGCAGACGAGATCGGGGTGCTTGCGCGCCAGGTTGTGGAACGGGCAGTTCGCCAACGTCACCACGCCGTCGTCGGTGTGGGGCTCGAAGCCCTGCGCCTCCAGCACCTGCACCGGGTCGGCTGCCACTGCCTCCTCCGCGAGCTGGCGTCCGGTGCGCTGAGCGCGGTCCGCCACCGCTTCGCTGATGGGCCGATCCGCGGCCGCCGCCTCCTCGACCGCGGCCGCGAGGAGCTCTCCGGCGAGCTCGTAGCGACGCTGCGGCAGCGACACCTCGACCTGGACGTCGGCCCTCAGGTAGAGCTTGGCCGGTCTGCCGGCACCCGGTCCGGTGCGGCCTGACAAGCGCTGGTGCACCACGTCGAGAAGTCCCTGGTCGGCGAGTCGATCGAGATGGAACGCGGCCGTCGGGCGGCTGACGCGCACTGCCTCGGACGCCTCGTCCCTGCCGACCGGCCCGCGGGCGCGGGCCACGTAGTCGTACAGGCGACGGCGCGTCGGCTCGTCCAGGGCAGCCACGGTGGAGATCGGGTCGACGTCCTCATCAGTCATGCGCCCATTCTAAAGCAAATGATCATTGACGCTAGTGCTGAAGGAGATCTATGGTAAATCATACTCGCTTTTAGAAAGGCTCCTGTCATGACCACCTCATCGCACGACATCCGTACCGGCGGCGCCACGACCGTCCACGATCGCCGAGATCCCAGCTATCAGGCCTTCATGCTGCTCCGCACGGTCTTCACCGTCGCGCCGATCGTGTTCGGGATCGACAAGTTCACGAACGTGCTCGTCCAGTGGGACGGCTACCTCGCCCCGTGGATCAACGATCTCGTGCCGGGGACCGGCGCGCAGGCGATGTACGCCGTGGGCGTGGTGGAGATCATCGCCGGCCTGACCGTGGCCATCGCCCCGCGGTTCGGTTCCTGGCTGGTCGCCGCGTGGCTCGCCGGCATCATCGTCAATCTGCTGACGCTCTCGGGGTTCTACGATGTCGCACTGCGCGACTTCGGGCTCTTCGTCGCCGCCGTGGCACTGGCTCGCCTGGCGCGGGTGCACGCATGAGTGCGGTGCCGTTGGACCATCTACGGGTGGTCCACGATCGCGGCTCGGTCGACCGAGCCGGGATGGAGCGGGCGGCGACGGACCTCCTCCGCGCGATGGGGCGCGATCCGTTCAGTCGCCACCTCGCGGACACGCCTCGACGTGTTGCCGCGACGTACTGCGAGCTGCTGAGCCCACCGGAGTTCGACCTGACCACGTTCCCGAACGACGAGGGGTACGACGAGCTCGTCCTGGCGCGAGACATCCCGGTGCACTCGTTGTGCGAGCACCACCTGCTCCCGTTCCATGGAGTGGCCCACGTGGGCTACCTGCCTGCCGACCGCATCCTCGGGCTGTCCAAGCTCGCACGGGTGGTCGAGCTCTTCGCCCGTGACCTGCAGGTCCAGGAGCGGCTCACCGGACAGGTGTCCAACTGGCTCCAGGAGCACCTGCAGCCCCGCGGGGTGGCCGTGGTGATCGAGGCCGAGCACCTGTGCATGTCCATGCGAGGAGTCCGGGCAGCGGGCGCCAGCACCCTGACCTCCGCCCTCCGCGGAGCACTGCGTGAGGATCCGCGAACTCGCCAGGAGTTCTTCGATCTGGCCCGGCGGGCCCGATGAGCACCCCCCAGACCTTCGTGGTCGTCGGTGCCGGGCTCGCAGCGGCCCGCGCCGTCGAGGCGATCGGTGATGGCGGGCACACCGGTCCGCTGATCGTGGTCGGCAAGGAGGGATCGTTGCCCTACGATCGTCCTCCGCTGTCCAAGGCCGTGCTCGCGGGCTCAGCGTCGCCGGGGAGCACCGAGCTGCATCCGCGCGAGTGGTACGCGCAGCGCCATGTCGACCTCCGCCTGCAGGTGGCGGCCACCGCGCTCGATCCGGTTCGCCACGCCCTGACCATGGACGACGGTTCCGAGCTGGCCTGGGACCGGCTGCTCCTCGCCACCGGCTCGTCGGTGCGTCGTCTCGACGTACCGGGAGCCGACCTGGCCAACGTCCTGTACCTGCGCACTGCGGCACAGGCGGCCACCCTGCACGATCGGTTGCGTGCCGGTGGTGCGGTCGTCATCGTCGGCGCAGGATGGATCGGGCTCGAGGTCGCCGCGGCTGCGCGTGGTCATGGCTGTGACGTGACCGTGATCGAACCACAGGCGACCCCGCTCACCGCTGTGGTCGGTCCCGAGCTGGGACACTTCTTCGTCGACCTGCACACGTCCCACGGCGTGACGTTCCGGCTGGGCGAGGGTGTCAGTCGCCTCGTCGGGGACGAATCGGTCTCCGGAGTCATCACGACCACCGGTGAGCACCTCCGCGCCGAGACCGTGGTCATCGGGGTCGGCATCGCGCCCGACACGCGCCTCGCCGAGGACGCCGGGATCGAGGTCGACAACGGCATCGTCTGCGACGAGGCACTGCGCACCTCGGCGGCTGACGTCTTCGCAGCCGGCGACGTCTGCAGCTGGTTCAATCCGACGTTGCAGCACCACATCCGCCTGGACCACTGGGACAATGCGCACGCCGGGGGCTACGCGGCCGGGCGGTCGATGCTCGGCGAGCAGGTGAGCCACGACGCCGTGCCGTACTTCTTCTCCGACCAGTACGACACCGGACTGGAGTACGCCGGACACGTCCCCCGCGGCGTTCGGACCGAGCTCGTGCTGCGCGGCGATCCGACGGAGCGTGCTTTCATGGCGTTCTGGTTGAGCGAGGGAAGGGTGCTGGCGGGGATGCAGGTCAACCGGTGGGACACCATCGAGGACGTGAAGACTCTCATCAGGAGCAGGGCAACAGTCGATCCCCGCGACCTGGCTGATCCGCGCCGCGACCTGGTCGGTGGAGGGACGAAACCATGAGCACCGCCCCCACGGGCACCGCCTTCGTGCTGTCCGGCGGAGGCAGCCTGGGCGCGGTCCAGGTCGGCATGCTCCAGGCCCTCGCAGCCGGGTCGATAACCCCTGATCTGCTGGTGGGCACCTCGGCCGGCGCGGTCAATGCCCTGTGGGTGGCGGAGCACGGGATGTCCGACGCATCGCTTCGCGAGCTGGCCCGCATCTGGGTGGACCTGCGTCGCCGGGACATCTTCCCCATCCGGGCTGCCGGTCTCGTGCGCGCGCTCATCGGTCGGGCCAACGCGGTGAGCAGCAGCGAGGATCTCGGTGCGCTGGTGCGGGCCCACAGCACGATCGAGGATCTTGGGCAGACGTCGATCCCGGTGCACCTGATGGCCACCGACCTGCTCAGCGGCACCGGGGTCGCGATCTCGACCGGTCCCCCCAGCGAGGCCGTCCGGGCCAGCGCCGCGATCCCCGGCATCTTCGCCCCCTCCCGGCTCGACGGCCGCTGGCTGGTCGACGGGGCGCTGGCGTATCCCGCAGGGGTGGCTCAGGCGGTGGAGCTGGGCGCCACGCACATCTACGTCCTTCCCGCCGGAGTGCCGTGCGCACTCCCCCGTCCTCCGCGCTCAGCACTGGGCATGGCTGTCCACGCGCTGACCCTGCTCATCGAGCAGCGCCTGATCAGCGAGGTCGCCACCCCGCAACCGGGGGTCACGATCCACCTGCTCCCGCCCCTGTGCCCGGTCGCCACCTCGGCGGCGGACTTCAGCCACGCCGCCGAGCTCATCGATCGCGCCCGACGCGCGAGCACCACGTGGATCGACGAGGGCGGCCTCGACGTGCCCCAGCCAGCGCGGTTCCTCTCGCTGCACCACCATGATGCGGCGCACTGAATCTTCGCGTGCACCGGTCGAACGTCCATGATGGGGACATGAGCACCTGGGTGTACGACTTCAGCGAAGGCCGCAAGGAACAACGTGAGCTCCTCGGCGGAAAAGGAGCCAACCTCGCCGAGATGACCCACATCGGGCTGCCCGTGCCGCCCGGCTTCACCATCTCCACCGAGGCCTGCCGTGCGTACCTGACCCAGGATTCGGCACCGGCCGGACTCGCTGAGGAGGTCAGCGCACACCTGCGCTCGTTGGAGGACGCGATGAGCCGGCGGCTCGGGGATCCCGACGACCCCCTGCTGGTCTCGGTGCGTTCGGGCGCGAAGAACTCCATGCCCGGGATGATGGACACCGTCCTCAATGTCGGTCTGAACGACGTCTCGGTCCAGGCGCTCGCCCGTCAGAGCGGCGACGAGCGACTGGCCGCCGACTCCTACCGGCGGCTGCTGCAGATGTTCGGGTGCACCGTGCTCGGACTCGAGGCCCACCTGTTCGACGAGGCGATGGATGAGATCAAGCGCTCTCGTGGCGCGGAGGACGACCTCGGTCTCAGCGCAAGCGACCTGTACGAGCTCGTGACGACCTATCAGGAGATCATCCGATCCGAGACGGGGACACCGTTCCCCCAGGACCCCCGTGAGCAGCTGGACCGCGCGGTCCAGGCAGTGTTCGACTCGTGGAACACCCCGAGAGCCATCCTGTACCGACGTCAGGAGCAGATTCCCGACGATCTCGGGACGGCTGTCAACGTCCAGGCGATGGTGTTCGGCAATCTCGGTGCGTCCTCCGGCTCGGGGGTGTGCTTCACCCGTGATCCGGCGACCGGCAGCCAGGGGGTCTACGGCGACTACCTCCCCAACGCCCAGGGCGAGGACGTGGTCGCCGGCATCCGGAACACGGTCGCGCTGACCGACCTCGAACGCCTCGACCCGACCTCGCACGCCGAGCTCCTGATGACCATGGAGCGCCTCGAACAGCACTACCTGGACATGTGCGACATCGAGTTCACCATCGAGCGGGGTCGACTGTGGATGCTGCAGACCCGGGTGGGGAAACGGACCCCCGAGGCCGCATTCCGGATCGCGATCGACTTCGTCGACGAGGGGCTCATCGACCTCGACGAAGCGCTGCGCCGGGTGACCGGGAGCCAGCTGGCCCAGCTCATGTTCCCCGGATTCGACCCGCATGCAGAACGGACGGCCGTGGCGCGGGGCATGAGCGCCTCACCGGGTGCCGCAGTCGGCAAGGCGGTCTTCGACTCCGACACGGCGATCGACTGGGCGGGGCGAGGCGAGGACGTCGTCCTGGTGCGCAAGGAGACCACACCCGACGACCTGCGCGGCATGGTCGTCGCTCGAGGCATCTTGACCAGTCGCGGCGGCAAGACCTCGCATGCTGCCGTGGTGGCCCGCGGGATGGGTCGCAGCTGCGTCTGCGGCACCGAGTCGCTCGACGTGGACGTCGCGGCCAAGCAGTTCACCATCCGTGGAGGACCCACGGTGCACGAGGGCGACGTGATCTCCATCGACGGTGGTACCGGCGAGGTGTTCCTGGGCGAGGTCCCGGTGGTCGACTCATCCGTCGTGCGATTCTTCGAGGGAGATCCGGTGGACGGCCCGCTGGTGAACGCGGTGTCCCGGCTCGTGAAGCACGCCGATGGCATGCGCCGCCTCGGCGTGCGCGCCAACGCCGACACCCCCGACGACGCTGCCCGGGCTCGACGCTACGGCGCGGCAGGGATCGGGTTGTGCCGCACCGAGCACATGTTCCTGGGTGAGCGTCGGGTCCTGGTGGAAGAGCTCGTGATGGCCTCGGACGCCGACGAGCAGGCAGCCGTCCTCGAGCGGTTGCTGCCGCTGCAGCGACAGGACTTCCTCGGCCTCTTCGAGGCCATGGACGGACTCCCGGTGACGATCCGTCTCATCGATCCACCCCTGCACGAGTTCCTGCCGGACTTCACCGAGCTCTCGGTGCAGGTGGCGCTCGAGGACGAACGCGGGAACACCAGCTCGCGCGATCATCGTCTGCTCGCCGCCCTCGCCCGGCTCCATGAGCAGAACCCCATGCTCGGACTGCGCGGCGTGCGGCTCGGCATCGTCATCCCCGGCCTGTTCACGATGCAGGCGCGAGCGATCCTCGAGGCGGCGGCGGAGTGGGTCGCGGCCGGCGGTTCGGCCCACCCGGAGATCATGGTTCCGTTGGTGGCGTCGGTGGAGGAGTTCGCCATCGTGCGCGCTGAGCTGCAGAAGGTCGGCCAGGAGGTGCAGCAGGAACGGGAAGTGGAGATCCCGCACCTGATCGGCACCATGATCGAGCTGCCCCGGGCGGCACTCACCGCGGACCAGATCGCGGCATCGGCCGACTTCTTCTCCTTCGGCACCAACGACCTGACCCAGATGACGTGGGGATTCTCCCGCGACGACGTCGAGGCCTCGTTCTTCCCGATCTACCTCGATCACGGCATCTTTGCGGTCTCTCCGTTCGAGTCCCTCGACGTGCAGGGAGTCGGTGCGCTGGTGCGCACGGCTGCCGCGTCCGGGAGGGAAGCCAATCCCGACCTGCATCTGGGGATCTGCGGCGAGCACGGCGGGGATCCGGCGTCGATCCACTTCTTCGACGAGGTCGGGCTCGACTACGTGTCGTGCTCGCCGTTTCGTGTCCCGGTGGCCCGGCTCGAGGCAGCCCGCGCCGCCCTCGGGACGTGACCGCGTCAGGACTCCTGGAGCAGCTCCGCGACCTCGCGCCGCAGCACCTTGCCCATCGCGTTCGCCGGCAGCTCCTCGAGGAGGACGACACGGCGCGGGACCTTGTACGGGGTCAGCTCGCCGCGCAGGTGCGTGCGCAGCGCATCGGTGTCGACGTGCTCGCCCTCGGCGGCGACCACGGCAGCGACCACTTCCTCGGCACCGCCGGCGTTGCGGACCCCGACGACCGCTGCATCGGCCACGGAGGCGTGCCGGCGCATCGCCGCCTCGACCTCGGACGGGTAGACGTTGAAACCGCCGGTGATGATGACCTCCTTGATCCGGTCGACGATCGTGATGAAGCCGTCAGCTGCCATCGTGACGATGTCGCCGGTGCGGAACCACCCGTCGTGGAACGCGGCCAAGGTCTCCTCGGGCAGGCCACGGTAACCGTCGAACACCTGGGGGCCACGGACCAGCAGCTCGCCGCGCTCGCCGAGGGCGACCTCGCGGTCGAGCTCCTCGGGATCGACGATGCGGACCTGGGTGTCCGGGAACGGAACCCCGATCGAGCCAGGGCGCCGGCTGGTGGACATGGGATTGCCGACGACGACCGGAGCGGTCTCGGTGAGGCCGTATCCCTCCACGAGCAGACCACCGGTGGCGGCCTCCCAACGCTCGACCAACGGGGCCTGGAGTGCCATCGCGCCGGAGAGGGACCACTTGATCCCCCGGATCGAGATGCCGCGCTTCTCCGCCTCGTCGACGATCTTCGCGTACAGCGGCGGGACAGCGGGGAGGAACGAGGGCACGCCGCGCTTGATCGCGTCCATGATCAGCCCGATCTCGGGCTTCGGCAGCAGCACCAGCCTGGCGCCGACGGAGAGGCCGAGCAGGACGCTGACGGTCACGCCGTAGGCGTGGAAGAGCGGCAGCGCCACCATGACGGTCTCGCGACCTGGCACCATCGCCGGAACCCATGCCTGGCCCTGGATCACGTTGGCGACCAGATGGCGGTGGCGCAGCGGAACGCCCTTCGGCTGGCCGGTGGTGCCGGAGGTGTAGAGCATCAGGGCGACGTCGTCGACGACCGGGCGCGGGTGCGCGTCGTCGAGCGGCTCGCTGGCCAGCAGGTTCGTCCAGGGCATCGCGTCCGGGGCCGGGGTGTGCAGCTGGTCGCGGGCCGCGCGCGCCTTGGTGATCGGCAAACGCAGCGCCATGCGCTTGGCGAAGGGAAGCTCGGCCGTGAGGTCGACGGCGATCACGTGCTCCAACGCGGTGCCGGCGCGCAACGACTCGATGACCGGGACGACCTTGTCCCAGACGATCGCGACGCGGGCCGCGTGGTCCACGAAGGGCGCACGGAGCTCGCCGGCGGTGTAGAGCGGGTTGTGCTCCACGACCGTGGCACCCAGCCGCACGACAGCCATGAAGGCGATCACGTTCTGGGGGCAGTTGGGCATCACGAGCGCGATGTTGTCGCCGGCCCCGACGCCCAGTCCGCGGAGTCCTTCGGCGACCCGACTCACGGCGTCGGCGGTCTCGGCGTACGTCGTCGTCCGGCCCATGAAGTCCAGTGCCGGTCGATCGGCGTGGTCTCGTGCGGCACCCTCGAACAGGTCGAGCACCGTCGTGTCGCCATAGGTGAGGGAGAGCGGGACTCCTGGGGCGTAGGACTGCGCCCACACCGGGATCTGAGCTGACATCGACAGGCCTTTCGCGCACAGGACGAGTGGGACGTGACAACTACTGCGTCAAGCCATCGTCCCAGTCGTCCAGGGTGTCGGCGTACATCCTCTCGACCCGGGCGACCTGTTCGTCGAGGTTGTCGGCGGTCCAGCCGGCGGTCGGTACCGGCGCGAGCACCCGCACCTGCACGGTGCCCGGCGTGAGGATCAGCGAGCGCGACGCCATGATCTCGCCGGCGTTGCGGATGACGATGGGCACCATCTGTACCTGCGCCTGCATCGCCAGGTGGAAGGCTCCCTTCTTGAACGGCAGCAGCCGCGGCGTGGGCGAGCGGGTGCCCTCCGGCGCGATGACCAAGGACTTTCCCGATCCCAGACTCGCGAGGGCTGGCGCGAGTGCCTCGCGGGCAGCGACCTTGTCGGTGCGGTCCACGTAGGCGACGTCGGCGATCCAGCCCATCGCGGCGAACGTGGGGTCCTTGGCGAGCTCCTTCTTGGCGACAGCGGTGAAGTCGCGGCGCAGCAGCGCGGCGAGGATGATGACGTCGAGCTGGCTCTGGTGGTTGAAGACGAAGACGGCCGGGCGCGAGAGCCACAGATTCTCCTGGCCCTCGACCTCGAGTGAGACACCGGCGCCGGCAAGGGCGAGCTCGGAGCTGATCGCGGCGGTGACCGTGAGTGCTGTCCGTCGATCCCGGTTCACCAGTCCCATTCCCAACCCCGCAGCGACACCCGTGGCCAGGCCCGTGTAGGACGCGGCCGAGCGGACGACGTTGGCCGGGGTGAGGCGTCGCTGGCGGTGCAACCGATGCACCGGCCAGCCGCGCTCCCCCGCTGCGTGGGTCAGCGTGCTGTCAGCGTTGAGTGGCCGAGGTCGCCCCACGGTCTGGAGGTAGAGGACGTCCTCTCCCCCGTTGCCGTAGGCGTAGGACTCACCGAGGTCCAGACCGTGCTCCTCGGCGAAGACCTCGACGGCCGCGGCCTTGCCAGGTCCCCAGAGGATCGGCCCGTCGACCCGTCCGGTGACCTTGCCATCGACGGTCTCGACCTCGGTGACGAGCAGGTGCTCGATACCGAGGTCCTCGGCGGCAGCCTGGGCCTGGAATCTCGTGGCCGACGAGGCGAGTGCGACGGTGTGGCCGGCGCGCAGGTGTGCCCGCACGAGTCGACGGGCATCGGGATAGAGCTGACCGGAGATCCGTGACCGGAACAGCTGTTGACCCATCTCCTCCAGATCGGTCAGGGCAGTGCCCCGCAGAGCGCCGAGGCCGACACCGACGAGGCGCGTGACGTCGTGCCCGCGCTGCTGCATGTTGAAGACCTCGACGAGGGTGCCGATGAGCTCCTGCGGGCTGATCGCCCGGCTCGCCAGCCGCTGCCTGAAGTAGAGCACCGCCGAGTAGCCGTGGATCAGCGTGCCGTCGAAGTCGAAGAATGCGCCGACCTCGGGGCCCTGCGGCCCCGCTGCGACGGCGGCGAGGAGATCGTCGATGTCGGTCACGGATCAGTCCTCCTCAGCGCGAGAGATCGGACGACGCCGATGGCGCGGACGGCCGCGGCCAGCTCGTCGGCGAGGTGTTGGCGCGACTGGCGGAGCTCATCGCCCCCCGGACCCAGGAGCTCGCGGTTGCCGGCGAGCTTGAGCGCCCCGCCCATGAGGTCCTTGGAGATCGACTCCGGCGAGTGCAGGTCCTGCTGCAACCACCGCTGGTGGGCGACACCGAGGCTCTCCGCGATCAGTGCGTCGCCATCCAGGGGGGCGGCGGGCTCGCGGGTGACCAGCCGATCGGCCACCACGGAGTAGGCCTCCAGGAACGGGCCGATCACCCGGTGCGCCAGCAGCAGGTCGGAGCCGGAGAGCCGCGCAGTGAGGTCGCTCGCGGTGGCGCGCTCCTCGGCCCAGCCGGGACTCACCAGCTCCATCTCGTAGCGCAGCTGGGTGTCGAACTCGCGCTTGGTCGCGAAGAAGAACTCGTACTTGAGCAGATCGCGGAGCGCCAGGGCGTGCGTCCAGGTGGCAGCGACGACGTGGGCGTCGGCGGCCTCGGCCGCGGCCTGGACGAACGCCACCTCGAGGATGGCGCGGTTGATGAAGTAGTGGGTGACCGTGTTGCGATAGAAGGCTGCCTCGTGCTGTCGATCCGGCGCGATCGCGTAGACCCGCTCGAGCCCGCCGGCGTACTCGACCACGACCCCCTCGCGCACCAACGTCGCCAGCGCCTTGCGCAGGCCCTCCGGGCGCCCGAGATCGACGTCGGCGGTGAGCGGCAGCTGGCGACGACGCACGTAGGCGACGAGCGGTTCGAGGACGCCCAGCGTCTCGGCCAACGTCATCGCCCGACCGTCGTTGTCGAGCAGTCCGAACGTCACGAGGGCGGCCGGGGTGATCGGGGTGGCGGCGTTGATGCGGTGGGCCACCTCGAACGCGACGCGGGGCACCACCGCGGTGAGGTCATCGGTCTCGGCGCGCGAGCTGGCGTCGGCCAGTGCTTGTCTCAGCGACAACGGCGGACCGAACCGCACGTGGGCGCGCCCCCGGCGCCGCCCCTGGGCGCGCGCGAATCGGTACAGCCACGTCAAGCTCTCCGGCGCCTTGGTCCCGCCGCCCTCCTCCCGAGAGAGGGCCGAGACCTCGTGCTGCTGGTCGTACACGATGGAGACCGGCACGAGGTAGGCATCGTCGGAGTCCTCACCGTTGGCTCGGAAGGCGTCGACGAGGTAGCGCAGCACCCCCATCCGCGGCGGCCGCAGCTTGCCGGTGCGCGTGCGACCACCTTCGAAGTACCACTCGAGGTTGGCGTGCTGGCGCAGCAGGAATCCCAGGTACAGCCGCAGCATGGCGGGGTAGACCGGATCGTCGCGGCTGGAGCGACGGATGAAGATCAGCCCGCTGCGCCGCCCCAGCTGCGCGAGCGGCCAGAGGGCGAGGTTGATCCCGCCGAGGATGTAGTTGCTGGGCAAGCCGCGCCCGGTCGTGGCCGCCCGTAGAACCAGCGGGTCGAGGTAGGAGCGGTGGTTGGGCAGGAACACGAGCGAGTGACGCCGTCCCAGGTCGGCCAGCTCCTGGAGCGTGCTGGTGTCGACATCGACCTCGTAGGAGCGGGTCAACCAC
>JBBSRN010000004.1:0-29580 GCA_038242985.1 Propionibacteriales bacterium
CCGCCGGGGCGCAGCCGCGCGATGCGATCGGGGTGGGCGAGCGCCACCACGGCCCCGACGGCGAGGTCGTCGGTCATCTGGGTGCGATCGACCGGTGCCCGGAGCACCCGTTCGAGCCGCCCGGCCGCCTGCTTCCAGGGCCCGGTCCCTGGACCCCCGCGGCGCATGTCCCGCAGCGCTGCGACCAGGTCGCCGCCGGGTGCGCGTACCTCCTCGGCCAGCAGGGCGATGATCTCCGCGGCCCGACGGGACCCCACCCGCGCGGTGCCGTCGAGCAGCGCCCGGGCCAGCCGTGGGTCCACCGGCACCTGCGTCATCTGGCGACCGCGATCGGTGATCGACCCCGAGTCGTCCACGGCACCCAGGTCGGACAGGACCTGACGGGCCGAGGCCATCGACACCGCCGGCGGCGGGTCCAGCAGGGCCAGACCCGCACCGTCTGGCGATCCCCAGGCGGCGAGCTCGAGACTGAAGCCGGTCAGGTCCGCCACGGCGATCTCCGGCACCGGGTGGTCAGCCAGGTGGGCCTGGTCCGCCCGCGACCAGCAGCGGTGCACGGCGCCGGGTCCCTCCCGGCCGGCTCGACCGGCGCGCTGCTCGGCCGCGGCACGGCTGACCCGCACGGTCACCAGTCCGGGCAGGCCGCGCCGATGATCGGTGCGCGGCTCGCGCGACAGGCCGGCGTCGACCACCACCCGGACGCCGGGCACCGTCAAGGATGACTCGGCCACGGCGGTCGAGACCACGACCCGCCGCCTGGGTCCGGGCTCGAGCGCGATGTCCTGCTCCCGACCGGGCAGCCGTCCGTGCAGTGGCCGGACGTCGACATCGGTGAGGCCGGACAGCCGGCGCACGACACCGGTCACCTCGGCCACGCCGGGAACGAAGACCAGGACATCGCCGGGATCGTCGGCCAGCGCACGCCGGACGGTGGCCGCCACGTGGTCGAGGAAGCGCGGGGTGACGCCCCGTTCGTCCCGGGGCAGGACGCCGGGCGGCGGTGGGGCCCAGTGCTCGATCACCGGGTACAGACTTCCCGGGACGGCGATCACCGGCGCGTCATCGAGCAGGGCCGCCATCTGCTCGGCCTCGATCGTGGCCGACATCGCGACCAGCTGCAGGTCCTCGCGAAGCGTCGCTCGCACGTCGAGCAGGAACGCGAGGCTCAGATCGGAGTCGAGCTGGCGCTCGTGCACCTCGTCGAGGATCACCGCGCCCACGCCGACCAGCTCCGGATCGCGCTGCAGCCGGCGCAGCAGGACGCCGGTGGTGACGAACTCGATGCGGGTGCGCGGGCCGACGACCCGGTCGCCGCGCACGGTGTGCCCGACCGTCGCCCCGACCTCCTCGCCGAGCAGCGCCGCCAAGCGCCTGGCCGCGGCGCGCGCGGCGATCCGTCGCGGCTGGGTGACCACCACCCGGCCCTCGACCTGCGCTGCCACCGCCGGCGGCACCATCGTGGTCTTGCCAGTTCCCGGCGGCGCCTGCACGACCGCGACTCCCCGCGTCGCCAGCGCGGCCACCAGGTCCGCCAGCCCCTCCACGACCGGCAGCTCCGGTGGATGGTCCAGCAGACGCTGGATCGGGGCGGGGCTCACCCCTCCAGTGTGTCGGTTTACCAGCAGGCCCCGGCAAGCCCTCACTCCTCCGGGCCAATTCACCCACAGGAGTGAACGTTCTCCGTGGCCTGCTGGTAAACCGCAGGGCGGGTCAGAGGTCGGCGGAGACCTTCCAGAGGTCGACCCGGTCGGCATCGATGGCGAGGCCGTCGATCGCCTCGAGCTCATCTGTCGAGAAGTCGACATTCTGGGCAGCGGCGAGGTTCTCGTCGAGCTGCTCGATCGAGGACGCACCGATCAGAGCCGACGTGACGCCGCCGGGGCGAAGGGTCCAGGCTATCGCCAGCTGCGCCAGTGACTGTCCGCGCTTCTCCGCGATGTCGGCCAGACCGCGCAGGCGTCTGACATTGTCCTCTGTCAGGACGCCGTCGTCGAAGCTGCCGCGGTCGCCGGCCCGTTCGACCGGATCGCCCTTGAGGTAGCGGGTCGTGAGCAACCCCTGCGCCAGCGGTGAGAATCCAATCGAGCCCAGGCCGTGCTCGGCCAGGGTGTCCGTCAGGCCACGCTCGATCCAGCGGTTCAGCACCGAGTAGGAGGGCTGGTGGATGATCAGCGGCGTACCGAGGTCGCGGGCCACCCGCACCGCCTCGGCGGTGCGCTCGGGGGAGTACGAGGAGATCCCGACGTACAGCGCCTTGCCCTGGCGGACGGCGGTGTCGAGTGCGCCGATCGTCTCGGCCACCGGGGTGCCGGGATCGGCCCGGTGGGAGTAGAAGATGTCCACGTAGTCCACGCTCATGCGGGCCAGCGACTGGTCGAGGCTCGCCAGCACGTACTTGCGCGAGCCGAGCTTGCCGTAGGGACCGGGCCACATGTCCCAGCCGGCCTTCGAGGACACGATCATCTCGTCGCGGTAGGCCCGGAAGTCACCGCGCATCATGCGGCCGAAGTTCTCCTCGGCCGAGCCGTACGGCGGACCGTAGTTGTTCGCCAGGTCGAAGTGCGTGATGCCCCGGTCGAAGGCGTGCCGCAGGATCTCGCGCTGGGTGTCGAACGGCCGGTTGTCACCGAAGTTCCACCACAGTCCCAGCGAGATCGGCGGAAGCAGCAGGCCGGACCCGCCGACCCGCCGGTAGTCCAGGTGCTGGTACCGGTCCGGCGCGGCCGAGTACGGCTGGTGCAGCTCGGGAACGGGATCGGCGTAGTAGCGGGCCTCGGGATCGGTGGTGTCGCTCATCCACTCACGGTAGCCCGGGGACCGGCACGGTCGCCGCCAGCCAGAAGTCCGGTCACGACGTCGATCGCGTGGGTGGTCGCTGCGTCGTCGATGTCGAGGTGCCACACGAACCGGACCGCCGACGGACCGACGACGCAGCAGCGGACGCCCTGCGTCAGTGCGGCACCGACCAGGTCCACCGGTGTCCAGCCGGTGCCGGCGACGTCCACGACCACGATGTTGGTCTCCACGTGCGCCGGATCGATCGACCCCGGTGCGGCCTCGGCGAAGGCCTCGGCGGCGCGACGGGCCCGTGCGTGGTCCTCGACCAGCCGCTCGACGTGGTGGTCCAGGGCGTGCAGTCCGGCGGCGGCGAGGATGCCGGCCTGGCGCATCCCGGCGCCGTACCGCTTGCGCCACACGCGTGCCTCGGCGATGGCGGCGCTCGTGCCGACGAGGACCGAGCCGACCGGCGCGCCCAGCCCCTTGCTGAGGCACACCGACACGGTGTCGAACTCCGCGCCGTACTCCGCCAGCGGCACGCCGGAGGCGACGTGCGCATTCCACAGCCGGGCGCCGTCGAGGTGCATCGAGACTCCGGCGGCTCCGGTTCCTCCGCGCAGCCGGCGGATCTGCTCGATCGGCTGGACCGTGCCACCACCGAAGTTGTGGGTGTTCTCCACGACCACCAACGAGGTGTTGACCTGGTAGACGCCCGCACCGGTGATCATCAGCGCCAGAGGCTGGTCGGCGTCGAGCAGGCCGCGCGGGGCGGTCCAGGTACGTGACGTGATGCCGGAGAAGGCAGCCGCGGCGCCCAGCTCGGAGCCGACCACGTGGGCCAGCGAGTCGCAGACCATCTCCGCTCCGGGTGCGACGTGCAGGCGCAGTCCGAGCTGGTTGGCCAGCGATCCGGTCGGGGCGAACAGGCCCGCCTCGTGGCCCAGCAGGTCCGCCACCCGCGCCTCGAGCGCGTTGACCGTCGGATCCTCGCCGTAGACGTCGTCACCGACCTCCGCCTCGGCCATCGCGCGGCGCATGGCAGCGGTGGGCCGGGTCACGGTGTCCGACAGCAGGTCGGCGCGCACCTCCATCAGGCGGGCACCATCACGACAGGTCCATCAGGACAGCACCGCGACCACGGCGTCGTAGTCCGGTTCCTGGCCGATCTCGGGGACCAGCTGGCTGTGCAGCACCGTGCCGTCCCGATCGACCACGACGACCGATCGCGCGAGCAGGCCGCGAAAGCCCGAATCGGTCAGGGTCACCCCGTAGTCCACCCCGAAGCCGGACCGGAACGCCGAGCCCACCGCCGCGTTCTCGATGCCCTCGGCTCCGCAGAAGCGACCCATCGCGAACGGCAGGTCCATCGACACGTTCACCACCTCGGTGCCCGGCAGCGACGCGGCCAGCTCGTTGAACCGGCGAACGCTGGTCGCGCAGACGCCCGTGTCGACGCTGGGAAAGATGTTGAGCACGGTGCGACGCGACACGTCGCGCGTCACGTCGGACATGTCCGGCGCCGTGAGCGTGAACTCCGGTGCAGGCGTGCCGAGGGCGGGCAGGTCTCCGACGAGGGTGGCGGGGGTTCCGCCGAGCGCAGTCTGGGTCATGGCATCAAGTCTGGCAGGGTCCGGGTTCGCGGATCAGCGCAGCCGGGTGATCTCGACCTCGACGAACAGGTCCGAGCCACCGGACGTGGAGTAGATGCCACGCAACGGCGGGTTGTCCGCATAGTCGCGTCCGCGCGCCACGACGACGTGCCGCGGACTCTGGGCCACCTCGTTGGTGGGGTCGAAACCGACCCACGAGCCGTCCCAGTACTCGATCCACGCGTGCGACTCGCCCTCGACGGGCTCGCCGACGACGGGATCGCTGGACGGGTGCAGGTATCCGGAGATGTAACGGGCCGGGATGCGGGCGTGTCGCAGCGCTCCGAGGGTCAGGTGGGCGATGTCCTGGCAGACCCCGCTGCCCGCGTCCCAGGCATCGGCGGCCGTGGTCGTGACCTCGGTGGTGCCCGGCAGGTACCGGATGCGGTCGTGCAGCATCGACATCGCACTGGCCGCGTACTCCGCCGGGGTGCCGGCCGTCGCACGCAGCGTGTCCAGCTCGGTGACCAGGCTGTCCGCCGGCGCCACCCAGGTGCTCATGGTCAAGAACTCGCAGAGCTCGTCCTGGACCTCGGCCAGGTCGTCCCAGCCGATGTGCTCGACGTCGGCGGCCGACGGTTGCGTCTCGACCGTCGACGTCGCCACCACGGACAGGTCGCCGTGCGGGTCGTGCACCTCGAAGGCGGTGACCGTGGTGCCCCAGTAGTCGCGGTACTCATACGTCCACGGCGACGGCGAGATCTCCAGGCGCGACCGCAGCATGTACTGCTCCGACGTGGTGGCCGGCGTCATGCGTGCTTCGTTGAACGAGGCGACCGCACCGTTCTCGTAGTGGTATCCGGTCGTGTGCTTGATGCGCAGCTGCATGCCCTCGGTTCCGCTCACAGCAGGACACCTCCAGTCCAGGAATAGGCTTCGGACTCCGCGAAGTACCTCGCCGTCACGGCATCGCTGGCCGCAGCACAGCTGCGCTGCAGCCGCTCCATCTCCACCGGCAGGTCGAAGACGATGTCGGCGAGGGGCCGGTACTCCAGCTCGGTGCGGGCGCGGCCGAGCAGGCGCTGCGCCTCATCGCCGAAGCCGGCCCGCCGGCCGCCGCGCTCCAGGCGCACCAGTGCCTTCTCGGCCTCGGCGAGGGCCGAGACGATCGAGCGCGGGAACCAGCGGTCCAGCAGCAGGAACTCCGCGGCTTGACGATCTGCCTCGATGCCGCGGTAGGCGCGGATGAAGGATTCGTAGGCGCCGCAGGCTCGCAGCGTGGTCGGCCAGGCGACCTGGGGCCCCGATGCCAGGGCCGCGGTGGACATCAACCGCGCGGTCATGTCGACCCGCTCGATGTTGCGGCCGAGCTGGTAGAACTGCCAGCCCTCGTCGCGTGACATCGTCGACTCGGCGATGCCAGAGATCATGGCCGACCGGTTGCGCACCCAGGCGAACATGTCCGGCGGTCGCATGGCCCGAGCGGACCCGAGGCCGCGCCACGTGGTGTTGATCGCGGCCCAGATGTCGGTCGACAGCGTCTCGCGGGCCCGGCGCGAGCTCTCGCGACAGGCGCCGATGGCCGTGGCGATGGAGACCGGCGAGTCCGGGTTGTGGGCCAGCAGGTCAAGGATCATCCACCGGTTCGGGTTGCCGGTGTACTCCTCGACACCCATGACCGAGAGCAGCTGCTCGCACGAGGTGCGCTCGTCCATGCCGGGATCCTCGACCAGGACCTGCATCTGCACGTCCAGGATGCGAGCGGTGTCGTCGGCACGCTCCAGGTAGCGGCCGATCCAGAACAAGGACTCGGCGATGCGGCTCAACATGGTGAACCTCCCTGCTCGTCGGCGGCTTGCTGCTGCTGCTGCTCCTGCACCTTCACCGTGGTCGAATCCAGGTCGAAGGCCGCCGGTCCCCCGGCCTGCGCCACCCCGGCGACGGCGCTGGCAGTGGGCGCCGACCCCTCGTCCTCGTCGACGTCGGTGGGCCCGGCGAGCACCCATGTGTCCTTGGATCCGCCTCCACGGCTGGAGTTCACGATCAGCTCACCCTCGGGCAGGGCCACCCGGGTGAGACCGCCGGGCAGCACCCAGACGTCGCCGTCGCCCTTGTTGACCGCGAAGGGCCGAAGGTCCACGTGGCGCGGCCGGATGCCGTCCTCGACCAGGGTCGGGACGGTCGACAGCGAGATGACCGGCTGCGCGATCCAGGCCCGCGGGTCGAGCAGGATCTTGCCGCGCAGCTCGTCCAGCTCTGCAGCGCTCGCGGCCGGGCCGATGACGATGCCCTTGCCGCCCGAGCCGTCGACCGGCTTGAGCACCAGCTCGTCGAGTCGGTCCAGGACCTCCTCACGCTGATCGGCCTCGCCCACACGCCAGGTGTCGACGTTGCGCAGGATCGGCGCCTCGCCCAGGTAGTACTCGATCAGGTCCGGAAGGTAGGTGTAGAGCAGCTTGTCATCGGCCACGCCATTGCCGATCGCGTTGGCGATCGTGACGTGACCGGCGCGAGCGGCGTTGATGACGCCGGGCACGCCGAGCGTGGACTCGGCGCGGAACTGCTGCGGATCCAGCCACTCGTCGTCGATGCGGCGATAGATCACGTGGACCGGCTCGAGCCCGTTGGTGGTGCGCATCATGACCCGACCCGAACGGCACACCAGGTCGCGGCCCTCCACGAGCTCGACGCCCATGGTGCGGGCCAGCAGGGTGTGCTCGAAGTACGCCGAGTTGTAGACGCCCGGGGTGAGCACCACGACGTTCGGGTCGCTGACACCGGCCGGTGCGGCCGCCCGCAGGGCTGCCAACAGCTGCTGGGAGTACTGGGCGACCGGCCGGATGCGGTGATCGGCGAACAGCTCGGGCAGCGTGGCCGACAACGCCCGCCGGTTGGTCATCACGTACGAGACGCCCGACGGCACCCGCACGTTGTCCTCCAGCACGCGGAAGTCGCCGTCGCCGTCGCGGATCAGGTCGACGCCCGACACGTGCACGCGCACCCCGTTGGCGGGATCCAGCCCGGCCACGACACGGGCGTAGTGCGGCGAGCTCATCACGGTCGATCGGGGGACGACGCCGTCGGTGAACAGCTCGCCGGGGCCGTAGATGTCGGCCAGGAAGGCCTCGAGGGCCAGCACCCGCTGACGCACGCCGCGCTCGACGTGCTCCCAGTCGCGGGCCTCGATCAGCCGCGGCACGATGTCCAGGGGGAACGGTCGCTCCTCGCCCTCGACGCCGAACGTGATGCCCTGCTCCAGGTAGGCCGACGCGAGCGAATCGGCTCGCAGCCGCACCTCGTCGGGGCCCATGTCAGAGAATGCCGATCGCACGCTCTCGTACGTCGGCCTGACGTCCACGCCGCTCCCGGCGTACATCTCGTCGAAGCCCTTGACTGGGCCGTATCCGTCGAGCAGCTCGGGGGTGTCCACGATTCCACCGTAGGACAGATGAGGATCCGCTGGGTTTGCGGGCCGTGAATCGTCCCGACCCACGCGCAGAAGTAGCCACCTGCGGCTACGATCTGGGCAGAAAGGTGCTGCCACATGGATGGGTACGTGCTGGTTCTCAACGCGAGCTACGAGCCACTGCAGCGCGTCTCGTTGCAGCACGCCATCAAGATGCTGGTCCGCGAGGTGGCGGTCATCGAGGAAGAGGCCG
The DNA here is from genome assembly GCA_038242985.1 of Propionibacteriales bacterium. Classification (GTDB taxonomy): domain Bacteria; phylum Actinomycetota; class Actinomycetes; order Propionibacteriales; family Nocardioidaceae; genus Aeromicrobium. The sequence goes on from JBBSRN010000004.1 coordinate 8,027, forward strand.
GTGGCACCTTCGGGCCGTTCCCGCGCCCCAAGGTCCTGCGCCTGGTCCGGTACGTCGTCACCCGCTGGATGCACCGCCGCTCGGATCTGTGCACCAAGTCCGCCATCAAGGCACGGGACAAGATGTGCGCCTACTGCGGTGGCCGCGCCGAGACCGTCGACCATGTGCTTCCGCGCAGCCGCGGCGGCACGCTCACCTGGGACAACGCGGTGGCCGCGTGCCAGCGCTGCAACCACCGCAAGGCCAACCGCACCCCCGAGGAGGCCGGCATGACGCTGCTGCTGGTGCCGCTTCGGCCGGCGCACCACCAGTTCGTCGCCTGAGGAGGTTCGACACGTGGCGGTGCTACAGGCCGGCCCGGTCGTAGATGTCATCGAGCGCATCGAGGTAGGCACCCTCGTCGCCGGGGTGCGCGCGCTGGGCCTCGGCGGCCTCGGCGTTGATCTGCTCGGCCATCTGCGCATAGCGGGCGCTCCACCTCTCGGCGTCGAGCTGCCAGTAGCCGCAGGTGGCGAAGTCGCTCTGCGGCCAGCCCAGCTCACGGCGCAGGTACGCGCGCACCGCTCGACTCGCGCGCGCCTCGCCGGCGAGCCACACGTACCGCTTCGGCGATGAGGGCAGCTCCGCGGTCAGCACCGCCCCGCTGAGCGCCTCGCTGATCAGGGACTCCCCGTCGACCACGATCCACGAGATCTCGACATCGCCCGGGCTCGGCAGGGCGATGCGGTCCCCGTCGTCGGTCAGCACCACCACGGCTCGCGCCCGCTGGCCGGCGCCGAGGCCGCGCAGGATGCGAGCCAGTGCCGGCAGCCCGGTGATGTCGGCCACGACCAGCTGCTCGGCCACGTCCGCCGCAGCGGCGTACTGGCCGTGCGGCTCGACCAGCCCGATCCGGTCGCCGGGCTCGCAGTCGCGGGCCCAGTCCGAGCCGATGCCGCGGCCGTGCAGGGCGATGTCGAGATCGAGCTCGCGACGACCGGCGGTGACGCGCAGGTCCGAGATCGTGTAGACCCGTGCGGCCGGCTCGATCGTGCCGGCGGGGAACGTGACGGTGTAGCTCGCGTCGATCGTCGGGAGCACCAGCTCGGTCCCTGCTGGCGGGATGAGGACACGCAGGTACTCATCGGGTGTCCCGGTGCTGGCGAGGTCGCCCTCCACCTCCAGGCTGATCCGCACCAGATGGGTCGACAACCGGCGACGGCCGAGCACCGTGGCGGCAAAGGTCTTCACTGAGGCGACCCTAATCCACTCTCGCCTCGTGCGGTCGTTGATAGCGTGACGGGGTGACGTCAGCTCTGGTGGTCCGCCGCATCGACGACGCGGAGCACCTCGCGTTCATCCACACGCGGCGATCGGTCAGCTTCCTGCAGACGCCGGCGTGGGCCACGGTCAAGAACGAGTGGCGCGGCGAATCGATCGGCTGGTTCGACGGCGACCACCTGGTCGGCGCGGCACTCGTGCTGTACCGACAGCTGCCGCACCTGGGTCGGCTCGGCCTCGTGCGCCATCTCGCCTACCTGCCCGAGGGTCCCGACATCGACTGGACCGACGGCGACCTCGATCGATGGCTGACCCCCATGACCAGGCACCTGTTGGCCCACGGGGCCTTCGGCATCCGGATGGGCCCTCCGGTCATCTCACGGCGGTGGCACGCACCGACCATCAAGGCCGCCATCGCCGATCCGGCTCTCGGCAGCCTGTCGGAGACACCGGCCGACCAGGTCGACGATGCGGCCGTCGCCGTGGCCGCCGCACTGCAGCAGCGTGGTTGGCGCGAGATCGGCACCGACGGCGGATTCTCCGCGGGTCAGCCGAAGTACAACTTCCAGCTGCCGCTGGCCGGCCGGACCGAGGACGACGTCCTCGCCGGCATGAACCAGCAGTGGCGTCGCAACATCAAGAAGGCCACCAAGGCCGGTGTCGAGGTGGTCCGCGGCGACCGCGGCGACCTGCCGGACTTTCACCGGGTCTACGCCGAGACCGCCGAACGCGACCACTTCACGCCCCGTCCGCTGTCGTACTTCGAACGCATGTGGGACGCCCTCACCGCCGAGGGCGAGGACCGCATCACCCTGTACCTGGCCCACCACGAGTCCGATCTCGTCGCGGCCACCACGATGGTGCAGGTCGGTGAACACGCCTGGTACTCCTACGGCGCCTCGACCACCGCGAAGCGGGACGTGCGTGGCTCCAACGCCGTCCAGTGGCAGATGGTGCGAGACGCCCTGGCAGCTGGGGCCGCGGTGTACGACATGCGCGGCATCACCGAGAGCCTGGCCGACGACGATCCACACCTCGGCCTGATCCAGTTCAAGGTCGGGACCGGTGGCGAGGCCGTGGAACACCTCGGGGAGTGGGACCTGCCGCTCAACCGGGCGCTGTACCTCGGCTTCACGCAGTACATGAAGAGGCGCTGATGTCCTTCTCCCTGCACGTCGACGCCACGCGCTGGCGCACCAGCGTGGGACGCGTGCTCGACGCCGCACCGGACCTGGTGCCGGTCATCAAGGGCAACGGGTACGGCTTCGGCCGGGGCCTGCTGGCCCGGGAGGCCACCGCCGCCGGCATCGACACGATCGCGGTCGGTACCTACGCCGAGGTGCCCGATGCCCTGACGGACTTCACCACCGGTGACGTCATGGTGCTCACGCCCTGGCGACCGTTCCTGTCCGAGACCTGTCTGGATGATCGGGTCATCCACACCCTCGGCCGCGTCGAGGACATCGCCGCGCTGTCCCACGTCGACCCCACGGCGCGGGTGGTGCTCGAGGGCGAGACCTCGATGTCACGTCACGGCCTCGACCGGCACGAGCTGGCCGCTGCCGTCGCGGCGCTCGGTGACCTGCAGGTCGTCGGATTCGCGATCCACCTGCCCTTGGTGGGGGTGGGCCCCGCCGAGGGGCACCTGCCGGAGGCCGAGAGCTGGGCCGCCGCGCTGGCCGCCTCACAGCTCGACACCTCGACGCTGTTCGTCTCCCACCTGACCACCACCGAGCTGGCCACCCTCGCCGAACGGCGACCCGGGCTGAGGATCCGACCCCGCATCGGCACGGGACTGTGGCTCGGCGATCTCGGCGCGCTCTCGGTGCAGGCCGAGGTGCTGGACCGTCACACCGTCAGCCGCGGCGAGCGGGTCGGCTATCGCCAGCGCGCGATGCCGCGCGACGGTGTGCTGCTGGTCGTGGCCGGCGGGACCAGCCACGGCGTCGGGCTCGAGGCGCCACGGACCGGATCAGGTGTGCTGGCCCGCACCAAGACGTTGGCCAAGGGCGGGCTCGAGGCCGCTGGGCTGGCCCTGTCGCCGTTCACCATCGCCGGCAAGCAGCGCTGGTTCGCCGAACCTCCGCACATGCACGTGAGCCTGGTGTTCGTCCCGGCCGGCGTGCCGGCGCCGGCGATCGGCGACACGGTCGCCGTCGCGGTGCGCTACACCATCGCGACGTTCGACCGCATCGACCTGCGCTGACCCATCCGGCGGGTCCGACGATCCCTTGCTACTTCTTCGGCTTCGGCTTGTCCGGCTTCGGCTTCGTCAGGGGGTCGGTCGGAGCGGACGGCGGATCGGCTGGCTGGTCCGTCGTCGGAGCCGGGGTCGTCGGTTCCGGCTTGGGCTCGGCCTTGGTCGGCTTCGGCTTGGGCTTGGGCTGCTGCTGCCGAGGTGGCTGCTGAGGCTGCCGCTGCTGAGGTGGCGGTGGCGCCTGGTAGACGCCGCCCTTGGTCGCGGTGATGTTGCCGGGCGCGATGAAGGATCCGCACGAGGTCGGATCGAGCGCTGCGTCCATGTAGGCCTTGAACGTCATGGCCGGGAAGGTGCCACCGAAGAACGGCTGCAGGTAGCCCTCGAGGTCCTCGTTGCCCTTGCCCCGGTTGTACATGACCGCGGTGGCCAGCTTCGGGGTGTATCCGGCGAACCACGACGACGACACGTGCTGATCCTTGGGATCCTCGCCCGCGGTCGCCGTGCCCGTCTTGCCGGCGGTGGGGCAGACGGTGATGCCGTTGGCCCCCGTGCCGCCGGGTGCGGTGACGCCGCGCATCGCCTGGATCGTGTCGCCCGCGACATCCTTGTCGATGGTGCGCTTGGCCTCGACCTTGTGCTTGTACAACGACTGACCCTGCGGATCGCTGACCTTCTGGATCATGTACCAGTCCGCGCGCACCCCGCCGGCCGCGACGGTGGCATACGCGTTCGCCATGTCGATGGGTGGCACCGGGGCGAAGCCCAGCGGGGTGACGGCGACCTTGCCGATGTTGTCGGTGACCCGGGCAGGGATGCCGGCGTCCTGGGCCGCCTTGAGGACCTTGCCGGCACCGGTCTCGATGTTGCCGCCCTGGCCGCCCATCTGCTGGGTCAGGTCCACGAACGCGGTGTTGATCGACTTGGCCGTGGCCCGCGCGAGCGTGACCCGACCGAACGAGGAGCCACCGGAGTCACCCTGGTTCTCGATCTCGGCATCACCGACCGTCAGCGGGGAGTTGCCGTCGAGCTGGGTGTTGAGGCTGTACCCGTCCTTCAGGGCCGCGATCAGGGCGAACATCTTGAACGTCGATCCCGGCTGGGTGGGCAGCGTCGCCCAGTTCAGCTGGCTGGTGAGGTAGTTCCGTCCGCCGTACAGGGATCGCACGGCACCCGTGCCCGGCTGGACCGACACCAGTGCGGTGTGCAGCTTGTCGAGTCCCTCGGGTCGGATCCGCTTGACCGCGGCGACGGCGTCCTTCTGCTTGGCGTAGCTGATCGTGGTGACGATGCGCAGTCCACCGCCGCGAATCTGCGAGTCGGTGAAGTCCAGGCCGACCATCTGCTTCTGGACCATGTCCAGCACGTAGCCCTTCGAGCCGGAGAAGCGGCTGCTGCTCTTCTGCTTCACGACACCGGGGACCCGGTCGCGGAACTTCTCGCGCTCCTCGGTGGTGATGGCACCGGACTTCTCCATGCCGTCGAGCACGTAGTTGAACCGTGGCTTCAGGCGAGCCTCCCAGCCCTTGACGTAGGGATCGTAGTAGCTGGGGCTGTTGATGATGGTGGACAGCATCGCGGACTGGGCGTAGTTCAGGTCCGATGCCGGCTTGTCGAAGTAGGTCTTCGAGGCGACCTCGACGCCGTACGCACCGTTGCCGAAGTAGATCGTGTTGAGGTAGCCCTGCAGGATCTCCTTCTTGCTGAGCTGGTTGTGGATCTTGATCGACAGGACCGCTTCCTTGATCTTGCGCTTGTACGAGCGCTCCTGCGTCAGGTAGAGGATCTTGACGTACTGCTGGGTGATGGTCGATCCACCGCCGCGGATCTCACCGCTCGTGGTGTTGTCGCGCACCGCGCGCACCACGCCCTTCAGGTCGATGCCGCGGTTCGTGTAGAACGAGCGGTCCTCGGCGGCGATCGCAGCGGCCTGCATCGACGCGGGGATCTGCGACAGATCGACGTTCTCGCGGTCCTGCGTGGCGAACGAGCCGATCTGGTGCTTGTCATCTGAGTACATGACCTTGGTCGTCTCGGTCTGGAACTCCGCGTTGGGATCGGGGATCGCGATGGCCCGGTACAAGATGAAGAACACCAGCGCGCCGGCGAGGATGCCGGCCACCGCCAGGAAGGCGATCCAGCGCAGCGCCTTGGCCCAGATCGGACCGCTGCCGCCGATGCCGGACACCATCGATCCGCCTCGAGCGCCGCCGGACCTGCCCTTGGCCGTCGGGCGGCGGGCTGCGGGCTTGCGCTTGGTCTGTGGGGCCACGGGGAGTTTCCTTCGTCGGGATCCATCTCGGATCGGGTCGATCTCGGATCGGCTGGGGATCCGTCACGTGTCAGGCCTGACTGCGCTGCCGCGAGGCGGCAACCGCTCCATTGTGCCGAACCTACCTGAGAGTGCGCTGATCACCGGTGCCGCGCCGTGTCGCCTTGACGTCGATGCATCCGTTCGATGTATCGTCCCGCTATACAGACAAAGTATTCGCTTTGTCAGTACCGAAGAGCCGGGATCGAGCGAGATGACGCGACGTGGTGTGGCGCTGGAGGTGGCAGTCCTCGGACTGCTGCACGACACGCCCATGCACGGCTACGAGCTGCGCAAGCAGGTCAACGCCCTGCTCGGGTGGAGCCGCGTGCTGTCGTACGGGACGCTCTACCCCTGTCTGAAGGCTCTCGGCCGGGCCGGTCACATCGTGGCCGCGGAGTCTGAGGATCCCGAGACACGGTCTCGTCGCGCTCGCATCGTCTACCGGCTCACCGCAGAGGGCAAGGAGCACTTCGCCCGCCTGCTGGAGGAGTCGGGCCCGGCGGCGTGGGAGGACGACGCGTTCGGCGTCCGGTTCGCGTTCTTCGCGCGGACCAGTGCCGCGTCGAGGGTCCGCATCCTGGAAGGCCGGCGCGGCCGGCTCGAGGAACGGCTCGACAACGTGGTGCAGGCGGCCCAGCGCGGACGCGAGCGCACCGATGCGTACACCCGCGAGCTCCAGCGGCACGGCCTGGAGGCGGTGGAGCACGAGATCTCGTGGCTCACCACGCTCATCGAGCGCGAGCGAGATGGCGGCCATCCACCAGTACCGACCGATCAGTCGCCCACCGGCTGATCGGCCTGACCAGAACACCAACATCCGACACCGATGACCAGGAGAACCATGAGCTCTGCCAACCACACAGCCGACACCTCAGCCAAGAATGCCGCCAAGAACGCAGTACGGGTGGCCATCGTGGGCGTGGGGAACTGCGCCACGTCCTTGGTCCAGGGCGTCGAGTACTACAAGAACGCCGATCCGGCGGGCACGGTCCCCGGACTCATGCACGTCATGTTCGGGGACTACCACGTCAGCGACGTGGAGTTCGTCGCAGCCTTCGACGTCGACGCCAAGAAGGTCGGATTCGATCTGGCCGACGCCACGCAGGCCAGCGAGAACAACACGATCAAGATCGCCGACGTCCCCCCGACGGGCATCACGGTCCTGCGCGGCAACACGCTCGACGGCCTCGGCAAGTACTACCGGGAGACCATCGAGGAGTCCGATGCCCCGGCGGTCGATGTCGTCCAGGTGCTCAAGGACTGTGCGGCCGACGTGCTGGTGTCCTACCTGCCGGTGGGTTCGGAGGAGGCGGACAAGTTCTACGCGCAGTGCGCCATCGATGCGAAGGTCGCCTTCGTCAACGCGTTGCCGGTGTTCATCGCCTCGGACCCCGCCTGGGCCAAGAAGTTCGAGGACGCCGGCGTCCCGGTCATCGGCGATGACATCAAGAGCCAGGTCGGCGCGACCATCACGCACCGCGTGATGGCCAAGCTGTTCGAGGACCGCGGCGTGGTGCTGGACCGCACGTACCAGCTGAACGTCGGCGGGAACATGGACTTCAAGAACATGCTCGAACGCGATCGCCTGGAGTCCAAGAAGGTCTCCAAGACCCAGTCGGTGACCTCCAACCTGACCGGCCCGCTCAGCGGCAAGATCCAGGACAAGAACGTGCACATCGGCCCGAGCGACTACGTGCAGTGGCTCGATGATCGCAAGTGGGCCTACGTGCGCCTGGAGGGTCGCGCCTTCGGTGACGTCCCCCTGAACCTGGAGTACAAGCTGGAGGTCTGGGACTCACCCAACTCCGCGGGCATCATCATCGACGCCATCCGCGCGGCCAAGATCGCAAAGGATCGCGGCATCGGCGGAGCGCTGCTGAGCGCGTCGTCCTACCTGATGAAGTCACCGCCGGAGCAGCGCCCGGACGATCTGGGCCGCATCCAGCTCGAGGCCTTCATCCGCGGCGACGAAGAGCGCTGATTCCCGCAGCACCCGACGCGCGCCGGCCTAGAGGTACTGGGCCAGCGCGCGTCGGCAGCCCTCCGTGGTGGCACGGAGGGCCTGAGCACGCGTGCGCCCGAGGTCCTCGGTCAGCATCTTCCACACCGGCCACGCGACGATGACGTACAGCTCGTCGTAGATCGACCCGTGCTCCATGCGCGGCCCGAGCTCGGGGCAGAAGGTGTGCTCCAGATCCTTCCACAGTCGAGCGCTGACGGTGCGCCGTCCGTCCCGCAGCGCCGCCGAGAAGGGTTCGCCGAGGATCGAGGATCGGGCGGCGGGCGCCAGGTGCTCGACGCGCTCGGCCTGTCGCGCGCAGAACTGCTCGATCCGCTCGGCCAAGCGCAGATCCGGATCGACCGGATCGGCGATCTCCGCGTCCAGCTTCATCCACCTCTCGGTGGTGGATCTCAGCAACGACTCCAGGTCGGCGAAGTTGGTCCAGATCGTGCGGACGGACACTCCCGCGCGATCTGCGACGCGTTGAGCGGTTGGTCGGAGCACGCCCTCGCTGACCAGCTCGGTATGAGCGGTCACGATCGCGGCGCGAGTCCTGAATCTGCGCGCGATCCGGCCGTCCTGGTGATCCTCGTGATCCATGCGGCGCCCACCTTCCACATCCCCCGGATCTTCGTCACGCTACTGGTCCCGGGACCCTTCCGCCGATGGCGATCCGGGGTCGGTCAGCAACCGCGTGAAGGTCTGGCGCATGAGGTCGATCGATGCCTCGTAGGAGAGGCCCTCGTCACGACGCAGCACCAGCCAGGTGATGCCGTCGGCTGCCACGAACAGCGCCAGGTGCACCGGCGACGCCGAGGCCGAGTCGATGCCCGGACCGATCTCGGCACCGAAGGTCGCCGCCAGGTCCCGGTGGAGTCGGGACCGGTGGATCCGCCGGGTCGCGGTCAATGATGCCGAGAACGGCTCCACCAGCAACGCCGACGCGGCCGCGGGGGCCAGGTCCTCCATGCGACGGGCCCGCTGGTCGCACCACTGCTCGATCCGGTCCGGCAGTGGCAGATCGGCGTCCACCGGCATCCAGCTCCGGGCGTCGCGGTCGAGCCAGTACTGGCCCGTGACCGCCATCAGCGCCTCCATGTCGCCGAAGTTGAGCCACAGGGTCCGGATCGAGATGCCCGCTCGTTCGCTGATCAGCTTGGCGGTCGGACGCAGCACGCCGTCTCGCAGCAGCTCGGCGTGGGCCTCGACCACCGCCCACCGCGTGCGCTCGCCGCGTGCCACCCGGCCGTCGCGATTCTCGCGATGGTGCATCGAACGCTCAGGAGGAGTGCACATCGGAGTTCTCCCGCGGGTGGGCCGCCTCGGATCGATTGGTTGCACGTGCGCATCTGACTTGACGTCTTCGGACAATACCTACACTGTGTGTGCATGCATAGGGAGATGCAGGTCACACTGCGCCAGCTCGACATGGGTCGTCGATGCTCGAGGTGAAGAATCTGGAGGTCGTCTACAACGACGTGATCCAGGTGCTCAAGGGTGTCAGTCTCGAGGTGCGAACCGGCTCGATCGTGGCGCTGCTCGGAGCCAACGGCGCCGGGAAGACCACGTTGCTGCGCGCTTTGAGCGGCCTGCTCGCGGTCCATGACGGCGCCATCACCAAGGGTGAGATCCGCCTCGACGACAAGCCGATCCATCAGCGCAAGGCCCCGGCCATCGTCGCTGCCGGCATGTCGCAGGTGCTGGAGGGACGACGCGTCTTCACCGAGTTCACCGTCGAGGAGAACCTGCGCGTGGGCGGCCACACCCGCGCCAAGGGGCGGGCCGAAGCCATCGACGAGGTCTACGACCTGTTCCCGATCCTGGCCGAACGGCGGCGCAGCACGGCCGGCTACCTGTCCGGCGGCGAGCAGCAGATGCTGGCCATGGGCCGCGCTCTGGTCGCCCGGCCGACCTGCCTGCTGCTGGACGAACCGAGCCTCGGCCTCGCGCCGCGCATCGTGCAGCAGATCCGCGACATCGTCGTGGAGATCAACAATCGCGGCACGACCGTGCTGCTCGTCGAGCAGAACGCCACGATGGCCCTGTCGATCGCCGAGCGGGGCTACGTCATGGAGAACGGCAAGATCGTCATGGACAAGCCGGCCGCGGAGATGCTCAACGACGACGACATCCGCGACTTCTACCTCGGTCGCGGCGACGGCGCGACGTCCTACCGCGACATCAAGCACTACAAGCGACGCAAGAGGTGGCTTTCATGACCATCGATCCCTCACGCGAGCCCCGCGACTCGCCCCTGCCCGGGGTCGAGCACGTCAGTGGTGACGCGAGCGTCGGAGTTTCCGAGCACCATGACCCGGTGGTGCAGGTCAGCGACGTCGAGCTGCGGTTCGCCGGCGTCACAGCGCTCAGCGGCGTCGACTTCGAGGTGTTCCCCGACGAGCTGTTCGCCATCATCGGCCCGAACGGCGCCGGCAAGACCTCGATCTTCAACATCTTGTCGGGGGTGTACTCCCCGCAGATCGGATCGGTCCGGTTCCTCGGCGAGGACATCGGCCGTCTCAAGCCGCACCGCATCGCCCACCTGGGCATGGCCCGCACGTTCCAGAACATCGAGCTGTTCGAGAACCTCGACGTGGTCGACAACCTGATGCTCGGCCGGCACCACCACCTGGGCTACGGCTGGCCGTCGGCCGTCGCCTGGATCGGTCGGGCGAAGGCCGCTGAGATCCGCAACCGCCGCCGGGTCGAGGAGATCATCGACTTCCTGGAGATCGAGGCCTATCGCACGTTGCCGGTCGGCCTGCTGCCGTACGGCATCCAGAAGCGCATCGAGCTGGGCCGCGCGCTGGCCATGGAGCCGAAGCTGCTGCTGCTGGACGAGCCGGTCGCCGGCATGAACGGCGAGGAGACCGAGGACATGGCGCGGTTCATCCTCGACGTCAAGCGCGAGCTCGGCATCGCGATGATCCTGGTCGAGCACGACATGGGCCTCGTCATGGCCCTGGCCGATCGCGTCATGGCGATGGACTTCGGCAAGCCGTTGGTCACCGGCACCCCGGACGTGGTCCAGAACCACCCCGAAGTCATCCGCGCCTATCTCGGCACGGTCGAGGAAGAGGTCTCATGAGCGTGAACGACCGCCACCGGACCCTGGCCCAGACCATCGCCCAGCGGGCCGAGACCATGCCGCACCAGGTGGCCATGCGCGAGAAGAACCTGGGTCTGTGGCAGGAGATCGACTGGGCCGCCTACTGGGACACCTCCGTGGTCGTCGGACACGGCCTGCTCTCGCTCGGCGTCTCCACCGGCGACCGGGTCGCCGTCCACAGCGAGAACAGACCGGAGTGGTTGTACTGCGACATCGGCATCAACGCGGTGCGCGCGGCCACCGTCGGGCTGTACCCGACGAACCCCGCCCCAGAGGTGCTGCACGTGCTGCGCGACTCCGGATCGAGCGTGCTGTTCGCCGAGGACCAGGAGCAGGTCGACAAGGCCCTGGACATCGGTGACCAGCTGCCCGGGCTGCGCACCATCGTGTACATCGATCCGCGTGGCATCGCCGACCGCTACGACGACCCTCGGCTGATGTCGTGGGAGGAGTTCCTCGAACGCGGACGTGCCCACGCCGCCGAGCACCCCGGAGCGGTCCAGATCCTGGTCGACGCCGCCACGCCGGACGATCTCGCGACCCTGGTCTACACCTCCGGCACCACCGGTCCGCCCAAGGGCGCGATGCTGACGACCGGCAACGTCGCGTACGTCATCGACCGTCTGCGCGACGAGGCGTTCATCGAGCCGGCCCCGAGCTCCAAGGACCTGGCGGTCTCGTACCTGCCGCTGTGCCACGTCGCCGAACGCCTGTTCACGGTGTGGACCAGCGCGGCGAGCGGGGTGCAGATGAACTTCGCGGAGTCCATCGACACGGTGCAGCAGGCGCTGCGCGAGATCCAGCCGACGCTGCTGTTCGGCGTCCCCCGCATCTGGGAGAAGATCGTCGCCGGCGTCCAGATCCGCATGAGCGGTGCGTCGCGCATCAAGCGCGCCAACTTCGCGCTCTGGATGCGGGTCTCGCGATGGATCGGCCGCACCCTGGTAGAGAACGAGGGCCGGCACACCGTCGCCACCCGTGTCGCGTACGCCGTGGGCTGGGTCTTCTTGTACCGCGCGCTGCGTGAACGCCTCGGGCTGTCCCGGGTGCGGTACGCCGCGTCCGGCGCCGCCCCCATCGCCCCGGAGGTGCTGGAGTTCTTCATGGGTCTCGGCCTGCCGATGCACGAGGTGTACGGCATGACCGAGAACAGCGCCATCGCCACGGCCAACCGCCGCGGCCGGGTCAAGCTCGGCACCGTCGGAGAACCCCAGGACGGCATCGAGCTGCGCATCGACGAGGAGACCGGCGAGATCATGACTCGGCACGAGGGAACGTTCGCGGGCTACTGGAACAACCCGGAGGCCACGGCCGACGCGATCGACGCGGACGGCTGGCTGCACACCGGCGACGTCGGCGAGTGGGTCGACGGCACGCACGTGCGCATCACCGACCGCCTCAAGGACATCATCATCACCGCCGGCGGCAAGAACATCGCGCCGAGCGAGATCGAGAACAAGCTGAAGGCCTCGCCCTACATCAAGGAGGCCATCGTCATCGGCGATCGGCGCAAGTACCTCACCGCCCTGATCGGCATCGAGCTCGACACCGTGGGGAACTGGGCCCAGAAGCGACGGATGGCCTTCACCACCTACGCCGACCTGTCGGCGAAGCCCGAGGTCATCGCACTCGTCCAGGGGATCGTCGATGAGACCAACACCAGCTTCGCCGCGGTGGAGACGATCAAGCGATTCAGCCTGATGCCCAAGGAGCTGGACGAGGACGCCGGCGAGCTCACCGCCACCCAGAAGGTGCGCCGATCCGCCGTGACCGGGCAGTTCGAGACCGTCATCGAGAGCATGTACGCAGGTGATCGCGCATGAACGGCTTCCTGCAGGCACTGGTCAACGGCTTCGGCCAGGGCTCGATCTACGCGCTGCTGGCGCTGGGCTTCGTGATGATCTACAAGGCGACCCGCGTGATCAGCTTCGCCCAGCCGTCCCTGATGGTCGTCGGCGGGCTCGTCAGCTATCACGCCACCGCGGTGCTCGGGCTGCCGTTCTTCGCCGGCATGGCGATCGGCATCCTCGGCGGCGCCCTCGTCGGCATGCTGGTCGAGCGGCTCGCGCTCCGGCCCATGATCGGCAAGCCGGTCTTCACGCTGGCCATCATCACCATCGGTGTGGACATCGTGCTGCGCATCTTCACCAATCGCTACATCGGCGTCGAGTCACGCATCATCGCCTATCCCAACGGCAGCGCGCGCTACGAGCTCGGTGGTGTGTCGATCTCGCACCAGACGCTCGGGCTCATCGTCATCACCGCCGTCACCGTGACCGCCCTGACCATCTTCTTCAAGTTCTCGCGCACCGGACTGGCGATGCGGGCCACCGCGCTGGACCAGGAGACGGCGCTGGCCCAGGGCATCCGCGTCGGTGCCATCTTCGCCCTCGCCTGGGCGATCGCCGGTGGCCTCGCGGCCATCGCCGGCACCTTCATCGCTTCGGGGACCGCCGGGATGGAGCAGACCAGCTGGATCATCGCCCTCAAGGCGTTGCCCGCCATCATCATCGGCGGTCTGGACTCCCTGCCCGGCGCCGTCATCGGCGGCCTCTCGGTCGGCATCGTCGAGGCCCTGACCGCGATCTACCAGCCGGACGTCGCTCCGTGGCTCGGTCGCAACTTCTCGCTCGTGGCGCCCTACGCACTGATGCTGGTGGTGCTGCTGGTCAGACCCTACGGACTGTTCGGCACCAAGGAGGTGGAGCGCGTATGAGTCTCCCCAGTCTGTCCAGGAACGGTTTGCGGGGACGGCCCCTGGTCCGCACCTCCTACGCCCAGGACCTCGCCCTGCTGAACTCACCGGCCAAGCGTCGGTCGACCCTCATCGCGGTGGTCGTGTCGTTCCTGCTGCCGTTCCTGCTGACCGACGACCTGCTGCTCATCTTCACGCTCGGCATGATCTCGGCAGTCGGCGCGATCGGACTGAACCTGGTCACCGGCTACGCCGGTCAGGTCTCCCTCGGTCACGCGTTCTTCATCGGCATCGGCGCGTACACCGCAGCGGTGCTCGGCGGCGACACCGATGGGCCGCTGGTGGGATACGGCATGCCCATCTACGTGTGGCTGCCGGCGGCAGGCGTCCTCGCTGCGCTGGCCGGTCTGCTGGTCGGACCGATCGCGGTACGCCTGCGTGGTCTCTACCTCGCGATCGTCACGCTGGGGCTGGTCTTCCTCGGTGATCACATCTTCCGGGAGTCCCGCTCCCTGACCGGCGGGCCCGGCGTCGGGCGGCGAGGACCCGACCTGGTGGCCTTCGGCATCGACTTCAACGCCTCCGGTCCGCTCCTCGGCCTGGACCTGGCTCGCGAGCAGCGCCAGTTCCTGCTGGCTCTGGTCTTCCTGCTGGTGTTCGCGGTCCTCGGTCGCAACATCGCCCGTTCGGGCGTGGGCCGGGCCTTCTCCGCGATCCGCGACCGGGACGTGGCCGCAGCCGTCGTGGGCGTCGACCTGACCAAGTACAAGATCATGGCGTTCGCCATGTCCTCGTTCTTCGCCGGCGTCACCGGGGCGCTGTACTACTCGGTCGTCGGCGTCTTCGAACCGGGCACGTTCGGCCTGCTGCTGTCGATCCAGTACATCGCGATGGTCCTGATCGGCGGAGTCGCGACGATCTCCGGATCGATCATGGGCGCGATCTTCATCACCTCGCTGGGTCGGATCTCCGGCCAGATCGCGACCTTCATCCCCGGCATCAGCGAGAGCTCCGGCTCAGGCGGCCTGCTCTCGGTGTTCCAGCTCGAATCGATCCTCTACGGCCTGCTGATCATCGTGTTCTTGATCTTCGAGCCACGCGGCCTGTTCGGGATCTGGAACCGACTACGTCTGTACTGGAAGGGCTGGCCCTTCTCCTACTGACCGCACCCACGAACCGGCGGTGCCCCCTGCCGCCAGCCGCGCCGCGGCACCTGCACGACGGTACGACTCGCCGAGTCGCACCAGCCCGAAAGGAAACCCACAGTGACCAAGATCAGAGCGAACGTGACCCGAGCGGTCGTCGGCGCCGCCGTGGCGACACTGGTGCTGACCGGATGCCGCGGCAGCGACGGTGGTGAAGCCGGTGCGAGCCCGGGCGTGAGCAAGGAAGCCTGCCCGGACGCGGTCAACAAGGACAACGGCTGCATCTACCTCGGCGAGATCTCCGATCTCACCAAGGGCCCCTTCGCGCCCCTCGCCGTGCCGATCACCGACGCCCAGAAGGCCTTCTGGAAGAAGGTCAACCAAGACGGCGGAGTCGGCGGGTACGACGTCAACCTGTCCGAGAACATCGCGGACGCCGAGTACAACCCGGAGATCCACAACCGCAAGTACCAGGAGATGCGCAAGGACATCCTGGCGCTGGGACAGACGCTGGGATCCACGCAGACCCTCGCGATCCTCGAGGACATGAAGACCGACAAGATCATCGGCGTCCCCGCATCGTGGAACTCCGCGTGGGAGTTCGAGGACCAGGTCCTGGAGAGCGGCGCCAACTACTGCTTCGAGGCCATGAACGGCGTCGACTGGGCCGTCGCGAACCGCGGCGTCAAGTCCAAGGTCGTCGCCGTGGGCTACCCCGGTGACTACGGCGGAGACGCCGGCGCCGGAGTCGAGGCCGCCGCCAAGGCGAACGGCCTGAAGTTCAGCAAGCTGGAGACCCCTCCGGGCCAGGACAACCAGGCCGGAGCGGTCGGTTCGATCCTGAAGGCCGATCCTGATCTCGTGTTCGTCTCGACCGGACCTGCCGAGATGGCGACGATCGTCGGTGGACTGGCAGTCAAGGGATTCAAGGGCACCGTCGTCGGCTCGAGCCCGACCTGGAACCCCGCGCTCCTGCAGTCGGCGGCCAAGCCCGCGCTCGAGGCGCTGTACTTCCAGGCCGGCCCCTGGGGTCCGTTCGGCACCGACACCCCCGGCCACGAGGCCATGCGCGACGCGCTCGGTGACGTGACGCCCAATGACGGCTACACCGCCGGCTGGGCCTGGAGCTACCCGCTCCTCGCCGCACTCAAGCAGGCGGCCGACAAGGGCGACATCTCCCGGGAGAGCCTGGAGAAGGCCAGCAAGAACCTGGACAGCGTCGACTACCAGGACATGCTGCCTCCGGAGGCCGGCGCCACCAAGGGCGATCCGGCCGACGTGGCCTACCGCGCCAGCGTGGTCAGCAAGGTCGACGAGGACGCACCGACCGGCGTCTCGATCGTGCAGGAGCTGAAGGCCGGTTCCACGGCAGAGAAGTACGACTTCTCGAAGCCGTGCTTCAGCCTGCAGTGACGTCCAGCTGAGCAGGAGCCCCGGGACCGCGCGCTGGCCCCGGGGCTCCTTCACGTCATCAGCGGGCCGCGTGCCAGGCCCGGAGGGCCTCGGCGGCCTGGTCCTCGCCCAGCGGTCCGCGATCCATGCGCAGGTCGAGCAGGAACCGGTACGCCTCGCCCACCTCGCGGCCCGGGCCGATCTGCAGGATCTGCATGATCTGTGTGCCGTCGAGATCGGGGCGGATCGCGTCGAGCTGTTCCTGGTCGGCGAGCACGGCGATCCGCGCCTCCAGCTCGTCGTACGTGCGGCGCAGCCGTGCCGCCTTGCGCTGGTTGCGGGTCGTGCAGTCCGCGCGGGTCAGGATGTGGAGTCGCTCGAGCTGGTCCCCGGCGTCGCGGACGTACCGGCGGACCGCCGAATCGGTCCACTCGCCCGTGCCGTAGCCGTGGAACCGCAGGTGCAGCTCGACCAACGTGCAGACCCGGTCGACGACGTCGTTGCTGTAGCGCAGCGCCCGCAGGCGCTTGCGGGCCAGCTTGGCACCCACGACGTCGTGGTGGTGGAACGTCACCGTTCCCCCGTCCTGGAAGCGCCGCGTCCTCGGCTTGCCGATGTCGTGCAGCAGCGCAGCCAGTCGCACGACCAGGTCCGGACGGTGATCGAGTCGATCCTCCAGCGCGATGGCCTGCTCGAGGACCGTCAGTGAGTGCTCGTAGACATCCTTGTGCCGGTGGTGCTCGTCGCGCTCGAGCATCAGCGCGGGCAGCTCGGGCAGCATCTGCTCAGCCAGGCCGGTGTCGACCAGCAGCCGCAGCCCGGTGACCGGATGGTCGGCCAGCAGGATCTTGTCGAGCTCGATCCGCATGCGTTCGGCCGAGACGATCTGCAGCCGGTCGGCCATGGCGGTCATGGCCTCCTGCACCTCAGGATCGACCGTGAAGGCCAGCTGGGCGGCGAACCGGGCGGCGCGCATCATCCGCAACGGATCGTCGCTGAAGGAGACCGCCGGTGCCACCGGGGTACGGAGACGACCGGCGGCAAGATCGTCCAGACCGTCGAACAGGTCGACGAACTCCCGCGACGGCAACCTGATGGCCATGGCGTTGATGCTGAAGTCGCGTCGGGACAGGTCGGCGTCGAGCGAGTCGCCGAATCGCACCGCAGGTCGGCGCGAGTCAGGATCGTACTCATCACTGCGGTACGTGGTGATCTCCAGCTCGTGCTGGCCGTGCCGGATGCCGATGGTGCCGAACTCGCGACCCATGTCCCAGCTGGCGTCGGTCCACGGCCGCGCGATCTGCTCGATCTGCTCGGGCGTGGCCGACGTGGTGAAGTCCCAGTCGTTGCCGGGACGGTCCAGCACGGCGTCGCGCACGGGCCCGCCGACGACCGCCAGCTCGTGGCCGGCGGCGGCGACCGCCTGGCCGAGCTCGGTCAGGAAGCCGGGGGCGTCGAGGCGGGCGTCGATCCGCTCCTGCTGCTGGGGGGTCAGGGTGTTCGTCGGCACGAGGACACACTCTATCGGCGCGGCGGCGCGGACCGGCCCCGCACGGGCGCCGGACTAGCATGTGGGGTGATGAGCCGACGACGCACGACCCCGGCGACCCGCGGGGTCGTGGTGTCGTGGGCTGCCGTCGTGCTGGTGGCGGCGTTCGTGGCGGCCGTCCTCCCGGGCACGGCGGCCACCGCGGCCGACCGGGGCGCGCTGCGCACCACCATCACGTCGGTCTCGCCGACCCGCATGACCGATGACTCGAAGGTGACGCTGGCAGGACGCGTCACCAACGTCGGCAAGACGCCCTGGACCGACGCCCAGGCGTACCTGGTCGTCCGGCCCACGCCGCTCGGGTCGCGCGCCGACCTGGCCGACGCGATCAGCACCGACGCAGGGTACGCCGGCCCACGGGTGGTCGACGCCGGCCTGTTCGACGAGATCGGCGATCTTCCGCCCGGTGCGAGTCGCAGCTTCCGCGTCAGCGTGCCGGCGGGCCGCCTGCCGATCTCCGGCGCCGACGGCGTGTACCCGGTCGGCGTGCAGATCCTGGCGACCGACGCCGACGGCGGCCGCACCTCCCGGTCGGTGTCACGCGCCGTCACGTTGCTGCCGCACATGAGCGGCGACCACGCCTCCGCGCCGACCACGGTGGTGTGGCCGTTCTTCATGCCGGTCGGTCGCGCCGCCTCTGGTCGACTGATGGAGCTCGACACGATGCTGACGGCGATCCGCCCCGGCGGCCGGCTGCGCAACCTGCTCGATCTCGCCATGTCTCGCGACGAGGACGGCCGTGGAGTCATCGTCGACCCGGCCCTGGTGCTGGCCACCGACACCCTCGCCGCGGGGCGCGGCGCCCCTGACGTCGCGGAGAGCGACCGGCGGGCCGCGGCGCGCTTTCGCGACGACCTGGTGGCCATCGGCTCCGGTCCCTCGGCCTGGGTGCTCGACTTCGATCGCACCGACGTGCTCAGCCTCGTCGGTGATGCCGCCCGCCGGCGGCGTCTGCTCGGTGCCGTCGAGCGCGCGACCGAATCGGTCGTGCAGGAGTTCGGCCTGTCGGGCCGACGGGTCTCGTGGCCGGTGAGCGGCGGCGTGACCCGCACCCTGCTCGCCACCCTCCGGGCCCGCGGGGACGATCCTGTCGTCGTCAACTCCTCGGACCTGTCCCGCTGGCAGGACACGGCCGGCTCCCTGGTCGAGATCCCGACGCCGGGCGGCGATCTCCCGCTGCTGGTCAACGACGATCTCGTCGGCGATCTGCCCGGCACGTCGTCCGGGGCGACCCTGCGCCAGGAGGTGCTGGCCTCGTCCGCGTTCGCCTCGTTGTCCCGCGATGCCGACCCCGGATCGCGGGCAGCAGCGGTCGTCGTCGTCGATCCGTTCTGGAATCCGCGCTCGGATGATCCCGTCGGACCGGACAGTGCCGCGTGGACAGCGCCGTTCAGCACCCCCACCGACCTGGCCGCGGTGGCGCGCGACGCCACGTACACCGGTTCGGTGCCCCGCACGACCGACGCCAAGGTCTTGCCGGCGGCGCTGCTGGCCGCCGCGGACCGGGCCTACCGTGCTGGCGACCTGCTCGGCTCGGCGTCCGATGACAACGAGGCCGTGGACGACGCGCGGTCCCGATCGGTGGCCGGCGTGCTGGGCGTGCGCTGGCACACCGATCCCGCTGCAGGTACGGCGCTGGCCCGCGAGGTCTCCCGTCGGGTGACCACCGACCTGAGGTCGATCAGCGTCATGGGTCCCACGGCCGTGACGTTGTCCAGCTCGGAGGGCGGCTTCCCCCTGACCATCACGAACAACAGCAAGGAGACCGTGTCGGTCGGCGTGCGGCTGTCCTCCAGCAACCCGGCACTGCAGCTGCCGGAGCAGGCGCCGGTCGAGATCGCGGCCGGCGAACGCCTGACCACGACGGTCGAGGTCGACCTGCGTCAGCAGAACGCCACCACCGTCACCGCGCAGCTGGTGACACCGGACGGCCGAGCCTTCGGCACCACCAGCGAGTTCAACGTCCGGTCCAGCAGCGTCGGGGTCGTCCTGTGGGCGACGATGGCCGCCGCGGGGCTGTTCGTGCTCGTCGCGCTGGCCCGACGCTTCGGCAAGCGGCGCTCCAGCCGGCCCGCCACACCCTCAGGAGCTGACGATGACTGAACCCAGCGACGCCACCGGCCTCCCCGAGGCAGACCAGCCCGAGACCAGCACTGCGGACCACGCATCGGGACACCGGCTGGCGCGCGCCAGCGCCTGGATGGCGCTGGGCACGATCGTGTCCCGGCTGACTGGATTCCTGCGCCTCGGTCTGCTCATCGTCATCATCGGCAAGTCGCTGGACGCCGATCTGTTCGACACCGCCAACACCATCCCCAACGCCCTGTACATCCTGGTCGCCGGTGGCATCTTCAACGTGGTGCTCGTGCCGCAGCTGGTGCGGGCCATGAAGAACGACGAGGACGGGGGCGACGCCTACGCCAACCGGGTCATCACCCTCGGACTGCTGGTGCTGGCCGCCGCCACCGCGGTGCTGCTGGTGGCCGTGCCCTGGCTGATGCGGGTGTTCTTCGGCGGAGACCTGTTCGAGCCGGGATTTGAGACCCAGCGCAGCTCTGCCCGGCTCCTGATGTGGCTGTGCATGCCGCAGGTGTTCTTCTACGGAGCCTTCGTGCTCGTGGGCCAGGTGCTCAACGCCCGCGGTCGATTCGGTCCCATGATGTGGGCCCCCATCGTCAACAACGTCGTGGCCTGCGCAGTGCTGATCACCTACGGCATCACGTTCGGCACGTCCGACGGTGCCGACGGATTCACGACGTCGGAGGCGCTGCTGCTCGGCATCGGCTCCACGGTGGCGATCGCCCTGCAGACGCTGGTGCTGGCGCCGTACCTGCGGCTTGCCGGGTTCCGGTACCGCGCGCGCTTCGACTTCCGCGGCGTCGGGCTCGGGCACACCCTGCGTCTCGGGCTCTGGACGTTGATGTTCATCCTGGCCAACCAGATCGCCCTCATCGTGGTCTACCGACTCGGCACCACGGCCACGCTCGAGGGCGCGGACCGCGGAGTCCCGGCGGCCGGCGTCGCGGTGTACTCGTTCGGATTCCTGGTCAGCCAGGTGCCACACGGCGTGATCACGGTCTCGCTGGCGACCGCCATCATTCCGACGCTCTCGGCCCTGGCCGCCGCCGGCGACCACCAGCGATTCCGGCTCGAGCTGGGCCGGACCGTCCGGCTGGCCCTCGTGATCGTGGTGCCGCTGGCGGTCGCGGTCGCCTGCCTCGGCCGGCCGCTCGCGACCGTCGCCGGTGTGTCGGACGCCCTCAAGGGCAACACCGACCTGATCGGCAACACCATCTCCGCCTTCGCCCTGGCGATGGTGGCCTTCACCTTCCACTACCTGATGCTGCGCGGCTTCTACGCCAACGAGGACACCCGCACCCCGTTCTTCATCCAGGTGGCCATCGCCACCGTCAACATCGTGGCCGCCGTCGGGCTCACCCAGCTGGTCGCGCCCGCCCGCGTCGCCATGATGCTCGCCCTGGCCTACGGCATCGCCTACGTGGCCGGGGCCGTGCTGTCCACGATCCTGCTGAGTCGATCGTTCGGACCGATCATGGACCGTGAGATGGGGGTGTTCCTCGCCCGTCTCGGGGCGGCAAGCGTCCTGACCGCCGGGGTCATGCTCGCATCGGCACGCGGCCTGGCGGCAGCCGGACTCGACCCCGAGGTCCCCGCTGGCGGCCTGCCGATCGCCGTGATCTCCGGGCTGGTCGGCGCCCTCGCGTTCGTCGTGGTGGCGCGCCTGCTGCGAATGGACCAGCTGTCCTACCTCGTGGCCACGCTGCGGCGGCGCTGACCTCCGGTCACGAGCAAACACTGACCTCCGGTCACAAGCCAGTACTGACCTCCGGTCACGAGCAAACACTGACCTCCGGTCACAAGCAAACACTC